>JAOTZF010000189.1 GCA_029861485.1 Thermoleophilia bacterium
CCGACCGGCTAGAGCACGCGATTCGGGAGTTCAGGGCTTCGCCACCCGTTTCGGGAGTTCAGGCGTCGAGCAGCCCGCTGCGGGCGAGCGCCTCGCCGACCGGCATCACCAGCCCAACCCAGAACGACCCGAACTCGCCGTAGGTCGCGCTCACAGGATCGAAGCGCATCTCGTACACGATCTCCTTGATCGCGACCGGGTCATCCGCGAGCAACGTGACCCCCCACTCCCAGTCGTCGAGCCCGGTGGAACCGGTGATCAGCTGCAGGATCCGCCCCGAGTACCTGCGACCGACCGTGGCGTGTCCGCGCATCATCGCCTTGCGCTCCTCGAACGGCAGCTCGTACCAGTTCGCCCCGGGCGTCCGCGTCTTCGACATCGGATAGAAGGCAATGAGCCGCTTGTCCGGCAGACGGGGGTGAAGGCGGGCCTCCCGGTATGAGGCCATGCGGTCCCGGAACGCGGTCAGCGATGCCTCGAGGTCGTCGACGTCCGCGGCCTCCAAACGGGCACGCTCATCGTGCTCGGTCGAGGTGTATTCGCTGAGCTCCGTGAGGGAGAAGAACGAGTCGACGGCGTCAACCGGCCCGGCCAACACGAGCTTGGTGAGGCGATCGAGAGCATCGACATCGGGTCCCACGGCCACCAGGCCCAGATCGGCGCGGCCGCCGAGAACCGAGAACGCGACGACCTGGTTCGGCGAGGTGGCGGTGAATCCGGCGACGGCCTCGGCGATTGCCCGCCCGCCGGGCTGGCCGCGCCAGGCGCGCAACAGCAGGTGCGTCACGCCCCAGCCCACCGAAGGCTCCAGCTCTCTACCCACGCGCGGCAGGC
The DNA here is from genome assembly GCA_029861485.1 of Thermoleophilia bacterium. Classification (GTDB taxonomy): domain Bacteria; phylum Actinomycetota; class Thermoleophilia; order Miltoncostaeales; family Miltoncostaeaceae; genus CAMYIK01. The sequence goes on from JAOTZF010000189.1 coordinate 835, forward strand.
TAGCGAAGCGGTCAGACTGGGAGCGGTGAGCGAACGCGCCGTCGAGTCAGTGTGGGACTACCCACGTCCGCCCAGGGTCGAGACCGACGACCGCAGGGTCGAGATCGTATTCGCGGGCCGCACCATCGCCCGCACCGAACATGCGCTGCGGGTGCTCGAGACCAGCCACCCGCCGACGTTCTACATCCCGCGTGCGGACTGCGTTGCGGCGTGCCTCGTGGAACACGACCACCGGAGCTACTGCGAGTACAAGGGTCTCGCGAGCTACGTCGGCGTGAGGGTGGGTAACCGTATCGCCGAGGCCGCCGGGTGGTTCTACCCAGGCCCGTCGCCCGGGTACGAGGCTCTGCGCGATCACATCGCGTTCTACCCCGGGCCTATGGACCGCTGTACCGTGGCCGGCCAGGGGGTCGAGGCCCAGCCGGGTGACTTCTATGGGGGCTGGATCACCCCTGAGGTCGTGGGCCCATTCAAGGGCCCCCCTGGAACTCAGGGGTGGTAGGGGCTCCTCTTAGGCCCTGACGAAGCGGTAGAGCGCGCTGTTGGCGATCACGTAGATCGTGCCGTCGCGCCCCTGACCGAACGACTTGAGGCCACCAAGCCCCACGCCGAGGCGGTTTGTGTCCTCCCGGACCCCGCGCGGGCGGGGTCCTGCACGCATCGTCCAGACCTTGCCCGTGCAGAAGTCGCCGTAGACGTAGCGCCCTCGCAGGGCCGCCACTTTCGTACCGCGGTAGACGTAGCCGCCCGTGACAGAGCAGCCACCGCCGCGACCGTACTCGGCGACCGGTGGGACGTGCCGCGTGCCTCGGAGGGCGCCGCCGAACCGTGAGCGACCCTCGAAGGCGTTCCAACCGAAGTTCGCGCCGCGGCCCTTGCCCTTGGCGCGGTAGTCGATCTCCTCGCGGCTGTTCTGACCGACATCTCCGATCCAGAGGTCGCCTCGCGCGCGGTCGAACGAGAAGCGCCATGGGTTGCGCAGCCCGTACGAATAGATCTCGGGCCTACCCGGGCGGGTCCTGAATGGGTTGCTCTTGGGGATGCGGAACTGACGCCCGGCGGCGCGACCGTTGACGTCGATGCGCAGAAGCTTGCCGAGCAGCGTGTTGAGATTCTGCCCCGCTCCGAGAGGGTCGCCGCCGCCGCCGCCGTCGCCGGTCGCGATGTAGAGGAAGCCGTCGGGTCCGAAGTTGATCGCGCCGCCGTTGTGGTTCGAGAAGGGCTGGCGGACGGTGAGCAGTCGCCGTCCGCTGGTGCGAGCGCGGTTCTTGGTGCGCCGCCGAAACTCCACGACCTGCGTGTTCCCACTACGGTCGGTGTAGTTGACGTAGAACTTCCCGTTCCGCGCATACTTCGGGTGGAAGGCCAGCCCGAGCAGGCCACGCTCGCCGCCAGAGCTGATCCGGCCGCGGAGATTGAGGAAGTTCCCCGGCAGCAGGCGACCGCGCTGGAGGATGCGGATCGTGCCGTTCTGATTGACGATGAACAGACGGTTGGACTCGCCGGGCGCATGGGTGACGTAGAGCGCGCTCGGCAGCCCCGCCTTGATGCGCTGGAGCTTGAAGCTCGCCGCGTCGGCCTCGGAGGCGCCGGCGAGGCCGGCGCCGAGGGCGAGCGCCGCTGCGCCGGCGAGGGCGGGGAGAGTGCGGGATCTCAGCATGGCGGGAACAGTAGACCGAGCAGGCCGGTGTAACGACTGAGCCTGTTAACGCCGTGTTCGGTGTCCCTGAGGATCCCGCGCCTTGCGGTGCGAGCCCTACTTGGCGAGCTGATCGATGACGGGCTGCACGGCGCGGCTGACCGTTACCGGCAGAAGGCGCACGAACGCGTTCAACTCGGCCCCTGAGGCGCCGTCGTTGATGCCGTTTACCAGTCGATCCAGCACGGCCAGCTCGCGTGGGCCAAGCTCTTCGGACACCGGGTCCAGCGCGCTGGTGAGGTTCTCGGCCAGCTCGGGGTCGAGCTTCCCGAACGAGTCGGTGAGTTGTTCGGGCAAATCCGCCATGACAAGCATTATCTCATAGACCGATGACGGATCGTTCTTGCGGATTCATGCAGGAACACGGACGCACCGGCGCGAAACAGAAGGCGATGTTCCTGCTGATGGTGATCGTCACCGTCCTCGCCGCCGCCGCGAGCTACGTCGCGACCGGCGAGGCGCGAAGGAGCGCAGCCTCCGGCGAGGCCTTGATCGTGCTCGTTATCGTCGCCGGCGGATCCATCCTGCTGATGAGCGTCGCCGCACCGATCGCCGTGCCCGCCGCCGCCGGCGCGCTGGCGGGTCTGGTCTACGGACTGGTACGCGCACGCCGCCCGAAGGTGCAGCCCCGGCTCCGGGTCGTGACACCGCCCCCGAGCGCAGCGGACTCCGAGCGGCACGCAGCCTAGGTCGCCCTCGCCCGTGGCGCCGGTCGGCGGGGCCGATGCCATGCGATCATGAACCGGCGATGCGCACATCGACGGTACGCCAACCGACGTGAGCCCGATTCCGCTCGCGGCGCCGTTTCTCCTGTTCCTCGGCGGAATCGGTGACCTCACGCGGAGTTTCGCCGAGTTGGGAGACCGAGCCGCGCAGTACGGCTATGCGGCGGTGGTGCTCGTCGTCGCCGGCGATGGCATCTTTCCGCTGTTCCCCGGAGAGACGGCGGTGGTGGCGGCTGCGGTGCTGGCGTCCCAGGGCACGCTGAACCTGTACCTCGTGATCCTCGCCGGGGCGGTTGGGGCCATGCTGGGCGACTCGACCGCCTATTTCATCGGGCGCGTCGGCCAGGACACCATTCGGGGTTGGCTGATCAAGATGGCCGGGGGCGACCGGGTAGACATCGCCGAGGGCATGGTGGAGCGCCATGGCCCGGCGCTGGTGTTCGTGGGCCGCTTCATCCCCGGACTGCGGATCGCCATCAACATGTCGTGCGGTGCCGGCCTGATGGAGTACCGGCGCTTTCTCCTGTTCAACAGCCTTGGCGCGTTCTTCTGGTCGACCCAGGCCG
>JAOTZF010000190.1 GCA_029861485.1 Thermoleophilia bacterium
CGCGGGTCCCCGAGTGCGCAGGCGCCCACGCCGTCTGAACTCCATTTGGTATCCCCTTCGTGGTGCTCCGGGCGACACCCGGCATGATCCGGGCGGAGCCCGGCGCCGCGAGAATATCCTCGGCCTCCGCCGACCAATGGGAGCAGGGATGGGTTCGACAGACCTCGGCAGCGTTGACCGCGAGTCCGATCTCGCCGGGCGCTTCGTGAGGCGGGAGAGCGTCTTTCGTAGCTGGGTGAGCGCCGACGGCTCGACGGGTTTCCCCGCCGAGGCGGGGCGGTATCACCTTTATGTCTCCTACGCCTGCCCATGGGCGCACCGCACGATCATCGTCCGAGCCCTCAAAGGGCTGACCGAGGCCATCTCTGTGTCGGTCGTGGACCCGATTCGCGACGAGCGCGGTTGGGCATTCCGAGAAGGCCCCGGGCATGGGCCCGATCCGGTCAACGGTTTCTCCTTCCTCGCCGAGGCATATCTCGCGAGCAGCCCGACCTTCGACGGCAGGGTCACCGTGCCGGTGCTCTGGGACCGGCGGACCTCGAGGATCGTCAACAACGAGTCGGCGGAGATCATCCGCATGCTCGGGCACGAGTTCGACGCTTTCGGAGATCCCACGGTGGACCTCTATCCGGAGGAGCTGCGGCGGGAGATCGACGAGCTGAACGACCTGATCTACGCGACCGTGAACAACGGCGTCTATCGGTGCGGCTTCGCCCAGACCCAAGCGGCCTACGACGAGGCCATCTGGCCGCTCTTCGCGACGCTCGACATGCTCGAGGAGCGACTGGCCAATCGCCGGTATCTCACCGGACCCGTACCGACAGAGGCCGACTGGCGCCTTTTCCCGACCCTGGTCCGCTTCGACCCTGTCTACGTCACGCACTTCAAGTGCAACCTGCGAAGACTGGTCGAGTATCGGAATCTCTGGGGATATACACGCGACCTCTACCAGTGGCCAGGCGTCGCCGAGACGGTCAACCTCGACCACATTCGGCGCCACTACTTCCAGACGCACCCCTCCATCAATCCGTTCCGGATCGTCCCCGCCGGACTCGAGGTCGACTACGGCGCGGCGCACGGTCGCGCATAGCTGACCGAATGATCAGGGTCAAATGTCTAGCCCGGGTCTGTTGCGGCCGGCCGCACCAGCTGTCACCTTGCATCTCGGTGTTCACGCCCGCGGTGTGAGAGATCTTTTGAGGGGATAGTTCTCACGGTCCGCTTACGGTCGCCGTTCACCGTGCCGATTACCTCTTCATGTCGAAGCTTCGCGCGGCTACGCGCTCCTGCCCCTTCAATCCACGGACGCTCCGTGCCGTGCTCGTCGCCGTGGCGTTCCCCGTGCTCGCGGTCGCGCTGATCGCCGGCGTGTCCTCCATCTCGCCGACCGCCGTCGCAGGTGTGCTGGTCTCCGGCCGATGGGAGTGGCTGCTGGTCGCGGGCCTCGCCTACGCGCTGGCCAACATGGTCTCGGCACTGGTGTGGCGCGAGGGTCTCTCGGCGGCGGGGCTCGCCTCGCTGCCGCTCGGGCAGGTCGTGCGCGCGCACTGGCTCTGCCGGGGTGCATCGGAGTTCCTTCCCGCGCAACTGGGTGAGGCGGCGCGACTCGCCGCTCTCAAGGATCGCCCCGAGACCAAGAAGCGCATGTGGCGGGTCGTCGGGAGCATCGGCGCATTCAAGATCGTCGACGGTGGCCTCAGCCTGATCGTCGCGATCACCATCGTGGCGTTCCTGGGGGCGCCCCTGCTCCCCGGCGCGAGCACATTCGCGCTCGTCGGGCTGGTCGCCGCTGCCGCCGTGATCACCGTCGCACTGGTGTGGCGCTTCCGCTGCACCGTGGTGCCCAAACGGCTCCGCCCGGCCCTCAATGAACTCTCTCTCGGCGTTGGGCTCTTGCGAGGTAATCACCCGGTAGCTCCCGCGCTGGCCCTGCAGTCCGTCGCGACAGCGCTTCGGATTCTCAGCATCGCGGCGCTGATGCCCGCCTACGGCGCGCCGGTCGCGGCAGCGCCGATGATCTTCGCCCTCCTGGTCCTGACGGGCTTGCTTCCCATCTCTCCGGGGGGAGCAGGGGTTCGCGAAGCGGCGGTCGTACCCGTGCTGATCGTCTCCTACGGCATAGGGCTCGAGACGGCCCTTGCGGTGAGCTTCGCTACGCAAGCCGTCGGCCTCGTCACGTCGCTGCTCGGCGCCGGGATCGCGCTCGCAGCCGGTTCCCGCGTCGAGGTCGCACCGGCGCCGGTGCCCCAGCCGGCCTAGCCCCCGATCTGCGGCGCGAGCGCTTCCGGCGCGTCGGTGATCGCCCCGTTCACGCCCCACTCCTGGAGGCGCTGCCAGAGCGCCGGCTCGTCCACGGTCCACGTCATGACCAGAGGCACGTGATCGCGCAGCCGCCGCACGAGGTCGGCCGACAGCAGCTCGTGCTTCACGGAGACACCGTCGGCAAACTGGAGTCGGTGTGCCACCGCCGCCACTTGGCCGGGGCTACCGGCCGAGTAGATCACCCTGGCCCAGGGGCACTCCGCAAACGCCGGCAGTATGCGCCAGTGGCGCGAGCAGATCGTGACCTGCCGATCCGGAAAGTGTCGCTCGACGGCATCGATGACCGGTTGAACGATGCCGGCCCCGATTCCCTTCAGGTCGAGCATCGGCTCCTCGTCGGGCGCGAGCGCGGCGAGTAGCCCTTCCAGGGTCAATCGGGTCCTGAAGGGATTCTCCAGCCGCCATGGATTGCGGTCCCAGTACAGCGGGATCGGACCGAGCGTCTTGGCATGCCGCAGCTCGAGGCGACCGTGGAAATGATGGACGTCGGCCTCGATCAGATCCGGTGCCACGCGTCGGACTGCCCGAAGGCGGTCGAGGTCGTTGCCTGCGCGGTGGGCGATCAGGAGTGACTTGCGCTGCGACGCGTCGGGCGGCCGATCCACGCCTGGGAGCGTAGACGGGGACCGATGGCGGCGCGGATCCGGTCGCCCCGACCGCTGTCGCGCAGCCGGATCGCGATCCACAGCCCCACCAGCGCCACGATTGTGCCCCCCACCACGTCCAGCACGAAGTGGTTCGCGGTGAGCACGACGGCAACGGCCATCGCCGTCGGCAGGGCGACGGCGAAGACCTTGACCGAGATGTGCCGCGCGTGCCGAAACAGGACGATGCCCATCAGCATGTTGAAGCCGAAGTGCAGGGAGGGGAAGGCGGCATATTGATTGACGAGCGCCGGGGGCTGTAGGGCGCGGTAGGACCGCGACTGCTCGGTGACGGTGTCGATGACGTTCAGGCCCTCAACGAGCCGCGGTGGCGCCACCGGAATGGTGAGGAAGAAGATCAGCCCGATGGCGCCGGAGATGAAGATCGCGTTGCGCAGGAGGAAGAAACCGTCGCGGTGGCGTGAAAATAGCCAGATCGCAACCACTCCGATCACCGGCCAATGGCCCCAGATGTAGACCCAGTTCGACAGCGTGATCAGGCTCTGATGATCGGCGATCAGACCCTGCAGGCCGGGCTCCCACATGATGCCGAGCCGCTCCTGCAGGTCGGTCAGCCGCTCGGCATTCGTAAACGCCGTGGCTTCGTTGCCCTCGGTCGCGCCCCGAACCCCGAAGTAGAAGAAGAAGGCAAAGGTGATCAGCACGATCTGCCAGCCGAGCTCGGCCCACAAGGGGATGTCGGCGTTTGGCGCGCGCCGCTGGGGGGTGATGGCACTCATGGCAGCATGATCGTCGCAGCCATCCGCCCCGTGCGAAACCCGGTCATCTCCCGAGTTTCCTCGGGGAAAGACCCCATCGGCGTGGGCCGGCTGGGC
>JAOTZF010000191.1 GCA_029861485.1 Thermoleophilia bacterium
GGCAATGAAGGAGCGGCATCGAAGGGTCTCGTGAACTACCCGGCGGGCTACCGCCGGGTCATCGGCGTGGGCGCGATCTGCGACGGCAATCCGACCACCCCGGACTGCGAGACCGACCCCAACGGGGTCGCGGCTTTCAGCACCCGAAACCGGACAGTCGACCTGGTCGCCCCAGGGGTAAACGTGCTCTCCTCGGTGCCCAAGCGCGTGAAGTTCCGCCTCATCTCTCCCGGCTACGCACGGAAAGACGGCACGTCGATGGCCGCTCCATTCGTTGCCGGCGCGGCGGCCCTCGTGTTTGCCAATCATCCCAAGCTGAGCGCATATCAGGTGCGGCGTCAGCTCACGAACACCGCCACCGACATCGAGCGACAGGGCCGCGACAGCGCGTCCGGATGGGGGATCGTCAATCCGGAGGCCGCGTCGCGCTTCGCCGCGCCGCCCGACGACCCCCACGAGGTGAACGACACCCTCTCCCGGGCGCACCGGCTCTCGCTGCGCACCGGAGGCCGAAGCACGATCGAGGCGACGGTGGATCGACATGATGATCCGACGGACCTCTATGCGGTCTACCTCGACCGCGGCGACCGGGTGCGGGCCCGCCTGACTCACGATCGCGGTTGGGTCGAGCTTCGTGCCTGGCAACCCGGCGTTCGGCGGATCACCCGCGCGAAGCGCGCCAAAGGGCTGCTGGCGCTCGGTGGCAAGCGTAGGAGCGGCTCGGCCTCCGTGCTGACGGTGACCCGTCGTGCCCCCAAGAACGGCATCTACTACGTGGATGTCGGCGCTCGGCGAGGAGTGTCCAGCTACCGTCTGGTTATCGAGCGGCGCTGATTCGCACGCTCGCGAGTTGCCACGGGGAGGTCCATGACCGGCAAGCACCAGATCCTGTTCTACGACTACGTCGAGGACATCGTGGAGCGGCGCGGGCCGCACCGGGAGGCCCACCTGGCGCGCGCTGCGGAATGGAGGGATCGCGGTGAGTTGGTGTCTGCCGGTGCCCTCGGCGACCCGCCCCACGGGGCCGCCTTCGTCTTCAGCACGGAAGACGTTGCGGCGATTGAGGGCTTCGCGAGCGACGATCCCTATGTGCAGGCGGGTCTTGTGACTTCGTGGCGCGTCGTGCCGTGGAACGTCGTCATCAGCGCGGACTGAGCTAGAGAAGTCGTCCGGCCGCTCGGATCCTCGGTCGATCAGCGGTTTTGACTCGTAAGCGTCCGCTCGCCTTACGGGGCACCCACATCCTGGCGAGGCCTCTCGCGTTCGTCGCGATGCGGCGCGCTGCCCGCACGCCGTATTGGGCAACCAGCGGTTGCATCGGAATGCGCTCACCCCGTCGCCCTCGCACGACGATGGCAAAGCGGCGCCACTGGCGGGCATCGCGGCCGGCGTCTCGGACAGCGCGGCGCCCAGCCTCACGGATGCCGATCTTCTTCGCGATCGACCGGCGCCGCAGAACGGTGACGGCCTGGGTTCCCGAGTCGGGAGAGGCGATACGTATGCGTCGCCCGTTCTTGCGGCTGGCCACGGACGCTACACCGCTCGCGTCGGTGCGTACTCGGCGCACGCGGCCACCGGGCCCACGGATCACAAGCGGCGCGAAGGGCACGATGCCCTGCGGCGAGCGGGCGCGCAAGCGAATGACCTCGAACTTCCGCGGATCTCGCCTCCAAAGGTCCCTCGTCTCCGCCGGACCGACGCGTGAGGTAGCGATGGAGGTCACCGTCGCGGGCGTTGGGACCGCGCGAACGTGGATACCGCGTCCGAGTGGGAGGTTAAGCGCCCAGTCCGAGGGCTTGCGAGCGATCGTGTCGATCAGGCCGTCGAGCTGAGGCTCAAACGGCGCCAGCGCCAGGGCGAGATCGATCGGCTGATCGGAGACCGCCTCTTGCAGGCTTCGCCCCGGGATGACCAGACGGAGCCCCGCGAACCCGGCCTGGCTCGTGTGAAACCCGATCGTGGCGTTGCCTGAGCTCCTCAGCTTGAAGGCCGTCGCCGACCCTCCCGGTGGACGAACCACCACGCGCGCAGCCGCGGAACCCCAGAACTTCTCGGGGGCGATTCCCAGCGCACCTGCGATCCCGCCGGGGTCAGGCCCGAGGATCGCGGTGATCGGCCCGGACCGGCGTCCGGCCCAGACGGGGTGCCTGAGTCTGATCCGGTTGGAAAGGGTGCCTTGGGCCCTAGCGATCGCCGTGGCCAACGAGGCGACGCGCCCCGGCGCCGGGGCGACCTGGGGCAGGCACGAAATAGCCTGCGGACCGGCGGGAGCGCGTCGGGCACCAAAGACGGCGCGGAACTCCTTGAGCCACTCGGCCGCCCGCCCTCCGGCCTCTGGAGGATCGGGATTTGCCTTCCTCGCAATCGCCTGCCACGTGCCGGGCCCGTTCGCGAGCACGCTGCAGGCAGCGCCGGTACGGGCCCACCGCCACTGCTCCGCCTGGCTATCGGGCTCGTTCGCCCAGGCGCGGACCCCGATTCCGGGGGTCGTCATGAGGAAATGAACGCGCGCCCGACTGCCGCCCCGCCGCTCGAGCTCGCTGGGGAAGGTGCGGCCATAGGTCAGCCACTCCTCCGGTCGCCAGACGTGGATGCCCCGCCGTGGCCGGTACGCCTCGAGCCAAACGCCGCCGGACAGAGCGATCGCTTCCCATGCCGAGGCCCACTCATCGGGCTGGTGCGTGAGCAGCTCGGGCGCGGGAAGGTAGATGTGGACGTGGCGCGCCAGGTTCTGCTCGGCGCCGCTCGGGGAGGGCTCGGTGACCATCGCGCGCATCGCGTCCCTGAGGGCGTCGCCGCCGGCCCCCTTGTGCTCGGGCCGCAGTTCGTCGATGAACACCATCTGGTCGTAGCTCGCGCGCTCGATCTCCGCGACGAGCAGCGCTTCGATCTCGGCTGCCGTGCGCCCAGTGAGGCTGGCCGTTCCGTTCGTCCCGGTTCCGGCCCCGGCCACCTTCGCTGCCTGTTTCGCCCGGCCGTTGAGGAAGCTGCCGGTCGGCTGCTGCTGGAACGCGTTGTCGTAGGTCGGGCGGCTGGGATCGGCAAACTGATCCTGCGGTGAGAAGAGGGCATCCGGGTTGGGCGGGTCGCTGCCGAGTAAGGCGGCCTGGCCCGAGTTGAGCTCGTAGATCACGCTCATGCGCGCCTCCGTGACGGCAGGGAGGATGGCGGTGGCGGCGAGGGCGCCGACCAGCGCAGCGCACAGGCGACGCGAGGAGGTTCGGAGCGTCATCATCGGGTCCGAAACATGGTTACCGGCTCGGCATTACGGGGAGCCCTCGCGTTCGTGAGAATTCGCCGAGAACGATCCGGGCGTGGCGCGGCAGGCACGCCGATAGGATCGGGGTCCCCGCTTCACGGAGGCAACGTGGTGGAGACGATCACCGATCAGCTGACTGCAGACATGAAGGACGCGATGCGCTCCGGCGACAAGGTTCGCCTGGGCGCGATCCGCCGGGCGCGCGCGGCCGTGAAGAACGCCGAGATCGAGGCCGGCGGAAGCCTGGACGACGACGCCACCGTCAAAGTGCTGCGCGCGATGGCTCGGCAGCATGAGGAGTCGATCGAGCAGTTCACCGCCGCCGGCCGCGCCGAGCTCGTCGAGAAGGAGCAGGCGGAGCTCGAGACCATCCAGGCGTACCTCCCGGCCCAGCTCGATAATGCGGCCGTCGAGAAGATCGTCGCCGAGGTCATCGCCGCTGAGGGCGCGACCTCGATGAAGGACATGAGCGGGGTGATGAAGGCTGCCATGGCTCGACTCGG
>JAOTZF010000192.1 GCA_029861485.1 Thermoleophilia bacterium
GCAAACGCCTCCGCAGGCTCCCCGCCGAGCGACCTGAAGAAACAGGTCGGCTCACCGGTGTGGCAGGCCACGCCGGCCTGATCGACGCGGACGACCAGCGCGTCGCCGTCGCAGTCCAGCAGGACCTCACGGACCGCCTGCGTGTTGCCGCTGGTCGCCCCCTTGCGCCAGAGCTCCTCGCGCGAGCGACTCCAAAACCAGGTCTCCTGGCGCTCCAACGTGCGCTGGAGGGACTCGCGGTTCATGTACGCGAGCGTCAGTACGCGGCCGCTGGTGGCGTCCTGAACCACGGCCGGCACCAATCCGTCGGCGTCGAAATTGACGTTCCCGAGCAGCCCCTCGGGCGTCATCGGCGCGCGGCCTCGCGGGCCAACGCCTCTTCGATGATCGAAACGGCGTGCGAGCTGCCGATCCGGGTCGCCCCGGCGTTCACCAAGTCCTCGGCTCGCTCGAGGGTGCGTATGCCGCCCGAGGCCTTCACGCCGACGTTCTCCGAGAGGGCGTCGCGCATGATCTCCACGTCGTGGACCGTCGCCTCGGTGCCGATTCCCGTGCAGGTCTTCGCATAGTCGGCGCCGCAGTAGTCCACGATCTTGCACGCCAGGCGGATGAGCTTCTCGCCGAGCACGGGGGCCTCGATGATGACCTTGATGATGACGTTGCCTCCACCGTCGCTGACCGACCGCGACCTCACGCCGTGCACCAGGTGGACGAGATCGTCACGCACCGTGATGAACTGTCCACTCAGCATGGCCGGCACGTTCATCACCACGTCGATCTCGTCGACGCCTTCCGCGATGGCCGCCTCCGCGGCGGCGGCCTTGGCCGATTGCGGCTCGTCGCCATGAGGCAGGGCGATGACCGCGCAGCTCTTGACGTCGGCGCCTGCCAGCGCCTCGACCATGTCCGGAATGAACTTCGGCTGAGTGCAGACCGCCGCGAAATGATGCTCCCGCGCCTGGGCGCACGCCTCGACGACGCGTTTCTTGGTCGTGCCCGAGTCGAGCAACGTCAGATCGAGAGTCTTCGCGAGCTCCTCGGCTTTCATCCGCTACCGCGGCCTATCCCCTGCATTCGAGCGAGTATACCCAGACCCCCAGGCGGCCTCTGATGCCGGAGCTCCCGGAGCTTCAGGCACTCGCCGAAGGCCTCGACGAGACGCTTTCGGGAAAGGAAATCACCACGGTGAGGGCACATCTGCCCGCAGCATTGAAGAGCGCCGATCCACCGCCGGACGCCCTGGTCGGCCGCCGCGTCGCGAAGGTATGGCGCCGCGGCAAGCTGATCGGCCTCGATACGGGCGACTTGAGCGTCGTGATCCATCTGATGAGCGCGGGACGGCTCGGGATCACCGATAGCAAAGCCGCGCGAGCACCGAGAAACGCCGTCTTCGACATCGGGTTCGGCGAAGAGGGCCGCCTACGCCTTCGCGAGCTCTCCAGTACGCATAGGGCGAGCGTCCACGTGCTGACACCGGGGGCGTTGGACGCCCATCGCCCCCTCGCCCGCCTGGGGCCGGAGCCACTCGGGCTGGAGCCCCAGGCGTGGAAGGAGGCCCTCAGTCAGCCACAGGCCAGGCTTCACACGGCGCTCCGCGACGGTCGGCGCGTAGCGGGTATCGGGCGCTGCTACGCCGACGAGATCATGTGGGCCGCGAGGCTGGCGCCCTTCGCGAGCAGCACTCGTCTGAGCGACGAGGAGTGGGAGCGGCTGGCCACGGGCGCCGACCTGGTCCTTGCGCAGGCGATCGACCGGGCCCGGGGGCGGATCAGCACCGATCTGCCCAACAAGGAGGCCCGTCTCACCGTGGCGCACGACCATTACGGGGATCCCTGCCTGCGCTGCGGCACATCGCTGGAGAGGGTTTCCTACGTGAGCTACGAGCTTGTGTACTGCCCGCACTGCCAGACCGACGACAGGGTGTACGCCGATCGGCGCCGCAGCCGCTTCCTGCGCTGATTTCCTGCGGTCGTCACCGCTTTTCTGCGCCCTCTGACATGCTGACGACGTTAAGTCAGTGCAGACTGACAGGAGTCCCGTGACCGGCGGCGAAACCCGCGGGCATGACCACTACACACCTCCCTTCCGAAATCACCGTCTCCGAGGCCGCCGAACGACTCGGCGTGTCCGAGAGAACGGTGTGGCGTTACCTGAAGTCAGACAGGCTCACCGGCCACACGGTCGGTGAAGCGGGGTCGCAGCGCACGCTGATCGATCCGGACAGCGTGATGCGGATCGCCTCAGAGCGCGGTCGCGATCCACAGGCCGCGGCGCTCCGCGCCGAGCGCGATCGCCTGGCAAGCGAACTCGAGCAGATCGAAGCCGAGCGCGATGCGCTCCGCGGCAGGGTCAACCTGCTCCAGCGCGCCGCTAATCGCCCGAGCAACTCCATCGTCGAACGAATCACGGGCCTCGTCTTCCTGGCGATTTCACGGATCCCGTCGCGGAGCCGTTCGCTGCCGGCTCAGTAAGCAGGGCTACTCGTAGATCACCAGCGCGGGCGCCGGATCGAGCTCACGCAGCTCGACCGGTGTCAGCGCATTGGGCTCCTTGCCGGGGAACAGCTTGATCCCCCACCGCCAGTGGCCCGCCTGGGCGGTGAGTGCGGAATAGGTCGCCCGCTTGCTCGCCTGCTCGCCCTGTCCGTTGATGTCGATGAACAGGATGACGCCGGCGCGCCTCACGATGCCCTCCCGATTGGTGACCATCCCGGGCGCGAACTGATGGATGACCATGGGCTTGTCCGGCAGCTCGTTCTCCACGACCAGGTCCCCGACGAATCGTGAGAGCTGGTTGACTGTGCTCGCGCCGATCTGCCCGATCTGACGACCGGGGACCCCGTCGGGTCCGGTCTTCCATTCGGGGTCCAGGGACACGCCGACATCGGGCTGAGCCAGGAAGGGCTTCAGCCACCGCAGCTCGTCGATCCACCGGGCGCGCCCTGGGCGGACGTCGAGGATCAGTTGAGCCTCGATGCTCCGGGCAGCGTCCAGAAACATCTGGATCCTCGCGCGGGTCTCGCGCTGCCGGTAGAGGCCATCGGGACCCGGGTCATCGAGGGACCTCACGACCGTCAGATGGATCGCGGGCACGACGCGGCCGGAATCACCCTCCCCGAAGTGCTCGACGCGGGCCTGGAGATCCGCGGTGACCTCGGGCAGCGCTCCACCGAGCAGACCCGCGCCCGCATCACCGGCGGCACCGTGGTGGGCCACGATCACCGCCCCGTCCAACGCGGCCTGCGCCGCGGGCCGCGAGCTCGACGCCTCGTTAGCGGGGTCGTCGACCGCGATGGCGAAGGCCACCGAGGCGAGCATCACGAGACTCGCGACGAGGAATGCGAGCCTGCGCCGGCCCTCGCGCCGTCGCTTGGCGCGACGCCGGGCGTGAGAACTCAAGCTGTAGGCCGGTTCGGACATCCCTCGGGATAAGGACTCCGGTCATGGTCCCCACGGGGACCGGAACAGTGATCGCGATTGAACCGGCCGGCCGGGCTCAGACACCTAGTCGATCGAGGAGACTTTCGTCGTCGCGCCAGCGCTTTCGCACCTTCACGAGAAGGGAAAGGTGGACGGTCTCGCCCCAGAGTCGCCCGAGCTCCGCCCGGGCGCTCGCGCCGATGTCGCGGACCATCTGGCCGCCCCGCCCCACCACGATGCGTTTCTGCGACTCGGTCTCCACGATGATGTCCGCGACCAGT
>JAOTZF010000014.1 GCA_029861485.1 Thermoleophilia bacterium
GGTACTGTGAGGAACATCTGTTCGATCCTGGATTCGCGTGGACCTGGAGGAAACCATGGGCGAGCTCAGTGAGCGCCAAGCGGAAATCCTGGCGTTCATTTCACGACACTGCACCGACAGCGGCTATCCGCCGACGGTGCGTGAGATCGGCCTTGCGGTTGGGCTCGCTTCACCCTCCACCGTCCACGCGCATCTCGCCAAGCTCGAGGATGAGGGCTACATCCAGCGCGATCCCAGCAAGCCTCGAGCGATGCTGGTGTGCGATCCCGACAACCCCGGGGCCTCGAGCAGGCCGAGCGGGGCGCTGCCCTTGATCGGCGCCGTGGCCGCGGGGTTCCCGACGCTCGCCGACGAACACGTCGAGGACTGGGTAACGACCCCATTCAAGGGCGACTTCCTGTTGAGGGTCACCGGTGACTCGATGATCGGTGCGGGCATCCTCGATGGAGATCTGGTCGCCGTGCGGCGTCAGCAGTCGGCGGACAACGGCGAGATCGTCGTCGCCCAGCTGCCGCAGTCGGCTGAAGAGCACGAGGCGACCGTCAAGACGCTGCAGCGCTCCGACGACGAGGTACTGCTTATGCCCGAGAACTCGGACTACCCGCCGATTCCCGGTAATGACGCGACCATCGTGGGCAAGGTGGTCGGCGTGATGAGGTCCTTGTAGCGCTTCCGGCTATCCTGGTTGGTGCAGGCCTGGCGGCCGCGAGTCGGTTTGACCGGCTCGAGGAAAGTCCGGACACCACAGAGCAGAGTGCTGGTTAACCGCCAGCGAGGGAAACC
The DNA here is from genome assembly GCA_029861485.1 of Thermoleophilia bacterium. Taxonomy (GTDB): domain Bacteria; phylum Actinomycetota; class Thermoleophilia; order Miltoncostaeales; family Miltoncostaeaceae; genus CAMYIK01. The sequence goes on from JAOTZF010000014.1 coordinate 784, forward strand.
TCAGGGAAAGTGCCACAGAAACGACACAGCCTCGGAGCTTCGGCTTCGCGGTAACGGTGAAAAGGTGCGGTAAGAGCGCACCAGCGGGCCTGGTGACAGCCCGGCTGGGTAAACCCCACTTGGTGCAAGACCAAATCGGAGCGTTACAGGTTGCTCGCCTAGCTCCAGGTAGGCCGCTCGAGGGCCTCGGCAACGGGGCTCCTAGATAGATGGTCGCCCACGACAGAATCCGGCTTATGGCCTGCTAAGGAAGAAGCCCTGTTCACCCAGGGCTTTTTCTATGGGCAGGCGCCGATTCGGCGGTTGGGTCGTGTAGCGCTTGCCAGCGTCGACGATGGTCCAGTGCCTCCACGGGCATGCTGTGAGCTCGAGAGAGAGTGCACGCCGTTGCGAATTGGCAGGACTCACCGGCAATCAGGCGAACCCGTTCGCGATGCGAGAACTCGGCCTGGTTCCCCGCTATGCCGTCGCAACCTTCGTCGCGGCTCTCTTGGTGCTCGGCGCCCTTGCCGCCGCGGCGCTAGTGCTCGAGGCCCGCTCCGACCTTCGCGCGGTCTCCGACCGGCTTGAGAGCAAGACTCAAAGGGTCGCCGATATCGATCCGACGACGCCCACGGCGGCGAGGGCGGCGCTGACGGGGGCAGGCCACAGCGAGATCCTCTCTGCGGAAGGCGCCAGCATGGCCCGCACGGGCGCGGATTCCGTCTGGCAGTCGGGTGGTGCGAGCCCCTTGACCCGCCTCGCAGCCGTGGGGCTCAGCGGAACGGCTCACGATGGCGCCTTTGAGATCCGCGCCGCCCTCCCCTCCGGCAGCACGCTCGTCCTGCGGGAGGTCCTTCCGAGCGCCCATGGGGGAGTCGCGGTCGCGACCTTGACGATTGTTGCGGGTCTCGTCGTGCTCGGCGCGGCGATCCTCGCTGCCGTCGCTGCCCTGATCGCGCGAGGAATCCAGAGACGCCTACGGGATTTGACGCACGCGCTCGAGGCGGTCGGCGTCAGCCAGCGCCAGGCTTTCGACCCGAAGTCTCAGGCCCCCGAGTGGGTCGCCGCGGGGGCGGCGCTGACCGGGGCGGCCATCCGTACCGACGACTTCCGCGCCGCCGCAGAGGCGCGCTTCGATTCGCTGGCGTCGGCGCTCACGCCACTGCCAATTGCCGCGGCGGCTCGCACCCCGTCCGGCGCGACGCTGCGCAACGCCGCCCTCGACAGCCTCGCCCAAGGCCTCAACGGCGACGCATCGCTCGTCAATGAGGCGATCGCCGCCGGCCTGACCGGCAGCGGCGCCGTTGCGCGTCGGCTGCCCCTCAACGACGGCCGCACCCTCGACGTCGACGCTTGGGCGGTGCCCGGAGGCCGTGTCGTCACGATCGCCGACCGCACCGAGCACCAGCGCCTCGAGCGGCTTCGGGCTCGCCTCGCGGGCGGCGCCATGCGCAGTCTGCGCCCTCCGATCGGCGAGATTCGCTCGGCTGCCGCCGAGCTGTTTCGCACCCTGCCGGGCGACGGCGCCTCGCAGGTGCAGCGCATCCTGCGGTCGGCGGACCGACTCGACCGGCTGACCCGCGCGCTGCTACGCGGAGGCGCCCACGATCCGACCGACGGCGCTGTGTCGCGCAAGCCCGTGGGGCTGGCCGGTCTGCTCTGGGACGCCGCCAGAGAGTGGGACATGGGCCTGAGGCCCCGCGCTCTTCGCGTGGACTTGGACCTCGAAGACGACCTTCCCGTCGCCGACACCGACCCCTCGCTGGTGGAGGAGATCCTCGGCGAGCTCGTCGAGAACGCCGCGAAGTTCAGTCGCCGCGGTGCGACGGTGACCGTCTCCGCGCGCTCGACGGGCGACGGTGCCATCGCGATCTCGGTGCGGGACTCCGGCGAGGGCTTTTCACCCGAGGCGGCCGAGAACGCCACCCAGTTCTTCTATCGCGGCCCTGAGGCAGATGCCCTCCCCGGCAGCGGTCTCGGGCTCGGCGTTGCCGCAGCGCTCGCTACGCGCATCGACGGGCGGCTCAGCATCGAGCCCGGTCCGGGCGGCAGGGTCACGCTGGTCATTCCCGCCGCGGCGACCAGCGGTCCACGCGGCGTCGCCGCATAGCCCCGTCCGCCGCGAGTAGCGTTACCGGTTCGGGTCAGCCCGAACCGCTATGAGCCGCTCACGACTCCCCCTCACGTCTCAGGGCACCCGGCCCGAGGCCGTCACCGCCGGCGACTGGGGCTTGCTGGGCGCCGCGGCGCTGATGTGGGGATCGTCGTTCGTGCTCATCGCGATCGGCGTCGACCACCTGGCCCCGAGCGTTGTTGCGGCTGGGCGCTTGGTCTTCGGCATCGTCGTGCTCGTGCTGTTCGCGAAGGCCCGTCGACCCATGCCGCGGGAGGAGTGGCCTCGGGTCGCGCTCCTGGGAGTGGTCTGGGTGGGCGCCCCGTTCCTGCTGTTCCCGATCGCTCAGCAGTGGGTCGACTCCTCGCTCGCGGGCGTCGTAAACAGCTCGCTGCCGGTCTTCGCGGCCATCATCGCGGCGATCCTGCTTCGAAAGGCTCCGAGGCCGATCGTGGCGACGGGACTCGCCCTGGGCTTCGTGGGCGTGGTGGTCGTCAGCGGCCCCACGGCGACCGGTGGCGGACGTGAGGCCCTCGGGGTATCGCTGCTGGTGATGGCGGTCATCTCCTACGCCATCGCCATCAACGCCGCCGTGCCTCTACAGCAGCGCTATGGATCGCTGCCGACGGTGCTCCACATGCTGGTGGCCGGCCTGATCCTGGTGACGCCCTTCGCGCTGCTTGGGCTGCCCGCATCCGACCCGGATCCTGGATCGATCCTCGCGGTCGCCGCACTCGGAATATTCGGCACAGGCCTGGCGTTTGTGTTCTACACGGACGTGCTCGGCCGCATCGGTGCGACGAGATCATCAGTGGTGACCTACTTCTTCCCGGTCATCGCGATCGTCTTGGGAGCGATGTTCCGCGACGAGCCCGTCACTCTCGCCATGCTGGGGGGTGCCGCGCTGATCCTGGTCGGGGCCTGGCTCAGCGGGCGCTCGGAGAAGAGGCCCGCGGAGGCCTAGGGCTCAGTGGAGCGGCTTCTGCATGATCAGGCCCCCGGTGAGTGAAACAGCCGCCGGCGCAGCCGCCATCTCCGGTGCGAGCGCACCTGGTAGCCGAACCCCCGGTAGAGCTCGATCGCAGCGTCGTTGTCGGTAGTCACCTGAAGGATCAGCGCGCTCTTGCCGAGCTGCGAGGCGTCGTGCTCGCAGCGATGCAGCAGGGCCGACGCAATGCCGCGGCGGCGTGCATCGGGACGCACCGCGAGCTCCTCTACGACGGCCTCGTCTTGGCGTGGCAGGGGAGGGGAGAGCGCCGCGAGCACGGCGGTCGCGCGCGCCGTCGTAACCCAGCCGACCTCTCGGCGAATCGCGGTGAGAAGCGACGGCTTGCGAGCCACGCCCGAGTCCAGGTGAACGACGCCGAGCACCTGATCGTCCTCGCTCGCGACGCGATACGACGGGTCGGGATGCGAGACCTCGTAGCGCACCATCGCAGCAACCGCGCGACGGGCGGCCTTCCCGAAGGCGGGTAGCAGCTTGGCCCCCAGGCCCTCCACCAGGATGTCCACGATGGCGCGCTCGTCGCCGGCCTCGGCGACCCGGACCCGGACCCTGATCTCGCTGCTCACGCCGGGCCTCGCACGCCCGATCGGTAGCCTGACGGGGCTGTCAGCGATTGGGGGTTCAGTGGTGTCACGCTTGTCTCCGGGCGATCCCGTTCCGGACTTCTCACTCGAGGCCGATGACGGTTCGCAGGTCGCCCTCGCCGATCTGGCCGGGAACCGAATAGTGCTCTACTTCTATCCGAAGGACGATACGTCGGGGTGCACTACCGAGGCATGTGACTTTCGCGATCTCGAACAGGATTTCTCGACGGCCGGCGCGAGGATCATCGGTGTGAGCCCGGATTCCATCGCGTCTCACGTGAAATTCCGCGACAAGCATGACCTGCCGTTCACTCTTCTGTCCGACCCCGACCACTCGCTGGCCGAGGCCTTCGGCGTATGGGTCAAGAAGAAGATGTACGACCGGGAGTACATGGGCGTGGAACGCAGCACCTTCGTCATCGCCGATGGCACCATCGAGCAGGCGCTCTACAAGGTGCGGCCCAAGGGGCATGCCGAAGAGGTGCTCGAAGGGCTCGCATCCGGCGAATGAGCTCCGGCCCGCGCCAGCCGCAGATTGCGATCCTCGCCTACGGGTCGCTGATCTACGAGCCGGGAGAGGCACTGGCCGAGCTCGTGCAGGAGACAGAGCCCTGCCGCACGCCCTTCCCGGTCGAGTACGGGCGCCACTCGAAGAAGTGGGGCGGCGGTCCGGTCCTCACCATCGATCCGCGAGGGGAGCCCGTGGAGGGGGTACGCATGGTGCTGAGGCCGGGACTGCCTCTGGGGCGCGTCATCGATGTACTCGCCCTGCGCGAGGGCATCTCGAGCGCCGAGGGAATCATCCAGATCGACCAGCCCGGGCCGCTCGCCCATCTCACCTGCGCGCTGCCGCGGAATCTCGAGACGGGTGACATGGATCCGGCAGCGCTGGCCCGGCGGGCCGCAGCCAGCGTAAGCAAAGGCATGCTGAATGGCGTGGCATACCTTCGCGGTGCGGTGCGGGCTGGAGTGCGCACCGCGCGCACCGACGCTTACGTCGAGGCGGTACTTGCCGTGAGCGGTGCGGACGACCTCGCCGAGGCGGAATCGCGCCTGCTAGCTTTTCCCGCTCAGATGATCCAAGGGAGCGATCGTGGGCTGGGATGACATCTCGCGCTGGCAGCCGCAAGATCTGGCTGCGGCATTCGCCATGGGGGATCCGGTTCAGACCGTCGACGTTCGCGATATCGGCTACTCCGACGAGGAGCAGCAGATCAAGGGCGCCATCCGGGTCGACCCGCTGGAGTTCGAGCGGGAGGTCGCCGAGCTCCCCGAGGGCAAGGAGCTGATCTTCTACTGCGGCCGCCCGGGAGAGGCCACCAGCCTCAAAGTGGCGATGTGGGCGTTCGACAACGCCGGGCGTTCCCGGGTTGGCGTTCTGGTCGGCGGCTGGGACGCCTGGGTGGAGGGAAACCACCCGGTCGAACCCAAGCCCGAGTAGCGGCTCAGCCCTCGGAGGGCGGCGTGATGTCCTTCGGTAGCAGGCCGTAGGTCTCGGCGAGGAACTCCGGCAGCACCGCCGCGATCGCGCGGCATACCAGCTCCCGCTCGGCAATGGAGATGCGGGTGGCGATCTGCAGCACCTGCTTGCCCTCGTCAGTGTGAATACCCCGCACGCCGGAGATCGTCTCCTCGGCTTCCTTGCGTGCATAGACCTGCCCACGGGCCGCCATGGCCCAATTGGCCTTGGTCCAGTCGATCAGCGCCGTCTCGAGTGGCGTGGGGTCATAGCCCAGCAGCGCTTTCTGTAATTCGTTGGGGTTGAACTCTGCGTCGCGCATCGATGACATGGCTCCTCCGGGTCGACGGGCGCGATGAGTCTAGCTGCGCCGCGCCGAATAGACTGCCCTCTGGCGATGCGCACCTACATCCTGCTCTCCACGCTGACCTCTCAGGGCCTCCAGACTCTCAAGGCGACGCCTGAGCGCCTGCTCGAGGTCAATCGGGAGATCGAAGCGCACGGCATCAAGGTCGTGCGGCAGTGGGCGCTGCTCGGGGCCTACGACGTGCTGACCGTCGTCGAGGCGCCGGATGACCTTGCCATCTCGCGGCTGACGGTCGACCTGGCCGCGCGCGGCAGCGCGCGATTCGAAACCCTGCCGGTCGTCGACCTCGAGTCCTAGGAGTCCTAAGCGCTTAGGCTCGGCGCCAGGACTCCGAGCCGCACAGCGAGCACACCGGCAAGACCAGAATGCCATCGCTCTCGGCCGGAGAGACGATCAGGAGATCGCACTCCGTGCAACGGAACGATCCGCGCACCTCGTCGCCGACCTCGTGGCGCTCTTCAACCTGATCGCTGATGATCTTGCTCCTCACCGGAATGGGGCGCCGATCTTAGACGAGAGCGGACAGCACGATCCCGATGACCGCGATCGAGGCGAAGACGCACGTGCCGACGAGCAGCAGGGTCCGCTCCTGAATGCCTGCGATCACGCGAGGGGACTCTCGCCGGCTTTCGTCGCGCGCAGGCGTCGGCGCCATGAGCGCGACGCGCGAGCCTCTCACCGCGTGTTCGCAGAATGGGCAAACGCGCGCCTCACGGTGAAGTGGCAGCCCGCAGTTGTCACATGCGGGTGCGCTCGATCCGTGGGGCCCGTGTACGTCAGACTCAGTGCGCATCGCGATCCTCAGGCCCGGTCGGGAGGAGCCTTCGGAGAGCCAGACTACACCGACTGCCGGCTGCGGGGCAGTTTAGCTGTCACTCGAGAAGTAGTCGTCTGCGGCATCCCAGCCGGCCCCCGCCGAGGGGGTCGAACGGTTCCCGCCCGGGCCGTCATCGCGCAAGGCGTCGATCTCGGCCAGCTTCGTCTCGATCTCGTCCAGCCGGCCGTCAACTGCGGAGATCTCCGCAGCGAGTGGCTCTGCGGGCAGAGCCCCGGTGCGGACGAGCTCATAGGCTCGCTGCCCCAAGGTCTCGAGTGCCGCACGGTGATGGCGGCCGAGTAGGCGCCGTTCTGCTTCCAGGCGTGCTCTGGCGACGGAGGTCTGGACCTCTCCGGCCACTCGCGAGGCCCCTTGCTGAATGGAGTCCAAGAGCGACATCGCGCCCCTTTCGTCGATCGCTTGCGGACTGATTCTACGCGGGTTTCGCCACGTTGAGCCGCCTCGGCACGGTGACGATCCTGTGTGGACTTTGGTGCAGCGCGCCACCACGACGTGAATCAGTCAGGCCTAGTTTTGTGCCTGAAGAGACCTGGGAGGGGCAATGAGTCGAGGTGTGGCGGCGTACGGCCACGCGTGGCTGGTGTACCTGTGGCACCGCTCGCGCGAGCGATCAGGGCAGGGGACGGTGGAGTACGTCGGTACGGTCGTGATGGTAACGCTCCTGATCGCCGGGGTGGGCGCAGCGGCCAAGGGGTGGGCGCCCGATGTCGGCGCCGAACTCAGGCGAGGCCTGGTCAAGGCGGTCAAGCGCCTCACCGGGCAGTTCGCGGCCTAGTCTCCGTCTGGGGCTGGGCGGGTACCGTTGGCGCCGTGGAAGATCGGATCCAGCCCGCACCCGACGCCGTGCTCGGTCGTGGCGACGACACGCGTCTGTGGGCGATCTCCGATCCTTCCGGGGCGCCCCGCTTTCCCGGCCTGACGCGACCGGAGGCGCGGGACGCCTTGGGCGGACTGCCCGCCGGGTCCTGGCACGACCACTTGGTGGCTGTCGCACTGCCGGTGCTCCTGACCGACGGCGCCGGACCGCATCTGCTCGATGCGGAGGGGAACCTCGTGCTGGCCATCGCCGATCATCCTCATCTTCCCGCCTGCAAGCTTGCATTGGGACCGCTTGGTGGCAAAGACCAGGCGGGGTTGGTGGTGCCGGTCGGCTCCGACGCCCTGTGGCGCTGGATAGTGCATGCCGTATTCGATCCGGCACATCGGCTCAGCGCCCTCGATGGCCTGGAGCGCATCGAGCGGCGCGAGGACATCGATGGGTGGCTGCGGGACGCCACCTCGTGGGGCTAGGATCGACCGAGGTGCACGACTACCGCATTCGCTTCAGCGCCGTCGACCCCGAGCCGCTCGCCACCCATGCTGCGCTGCGCCTGGTGGCGGCGCTCGAAGACATGCCGGGGCCCGCCCGCGTGGGTCAGGCGCGCCAGGACGATGCCGCCCGCCGCGTGGAGGCCGAGTTCGTCATCGTCGTTCGGCACGGAATGGCCGATGCCGCTCGAGACGGAAGCCGGCTGGCCAAGGAAGGACTAAAGGCCGCGAACATGCCGGACGCCACCTTGCTCGAGCTGAACGTGCTGCGGGAGAGCGCCCCCGAGCCCTGATTGGGCACTTCGGCCCAGACGCGGGGTCGGTCGCGGGTGCGTCCGTGATATCACCCGTGGGTCCGCTGAAATTTTTCGAGGCGCGGTCAGAAGGTTGCTCGCGACTCGGCACGAACCTGGAACCGTGGCTGCCACCGAAGGCACAGATCAGAACCTGCCCCCAGAGCAACTCGGCCAGACGGTCGGGGGCAGCGCACTACCCGGTGGAGTGATGATGCGCACCAAGGAGCGCGTCGGGCTTGCCGTGCGCTCTGAGGAGAGCGGCGAGATCCTCACTGAGAGTTTCGAGGTCGCCCCACCCAAGGGCCGGTGGGCCACCTGGCCGCTGATGCGAGGCGTCATCGCGCTACGCGCTGCGGCGATCACCGCGCAGAAGTCGATGACCATGAGCGAGCGGCTTCGCTGGGGCGAGGAAGACGAGGACGAGGCCTTCGAGCCGCCAAAGATCTTGATCCTGCTCGGCGCGCTGCTCGGCGCGGGCCTGCAGATCGCCGCCTTCCGCATCGGACCGGTCGTCATCGCCAAGGAGGCCGGCCTCACCGGCGCGGCGTTCATCGTGGCCGACGCCGCCCTGAGGCTGCTGCTGCTGCTCGGCGTGCTCTGGCTCGTCAGCCTGCTGCCGCCGTTCCGCCGCATCCTGGCGTACCACGGAGCCGAGCATAAGGCGATCGCCGCGTACGAAGGCAAAGGATCGGTCGCCGGCGGCGTCGCCGCGGGCTTCACACGGTTCCATCCTCGCTGCGGCACATCGTTCCTGGTCGTGTCCGCGGTCGTCTCGATCGCCGTCTACGGCGCCGTGCTGGCCCTCACCGGTGTCTTCACCTACTTCGCGCTGATCGCGACGCGGCTTCTCGGCGCGCCCGTGGTCACCGCGATCGCTTTCGAGTTCCAGCGCCAGGCCGCCAAGCGGGCAGACGGGCCGTTGCGGTTCCTCTCGTGGCCCGGCCTCGCCGCTCAGCGGCTCACCACCGCCGAGCCGCGGCCTGATGAGCTCGAGGTCTCGGCGGCGGCCCTTCGCGTCGCATTGGGCGTCGAAGAGCCGACGGGCGACCTCGCCAGCGTGCGCGCCGCCGAGCGTTCGACGACTGCTGAGGCGGTGCCGCCGATGATCGACCCCCAGCCCACCCGAGGATAGCCGGCAGGCCCGATCCGCTCGGCCACGAATAGGTCGGGCGTATCATGGATTTCGAGGAAATCATCTCGGCGGCACTCGTGCCGGTGGCCATCCTGGTCGTGGCCCTCGTGCTCAGCCGTGTGGTCGCCGTCTTCGTGAGACGCGTCGAGAGCGGCTACCTGGAGGAGGACGCAGACGAGGCGTCTCGCGCCTCGCGCCTGCAGCGCGGCGTCGATGAGCCGGAGGACCTCGCGCGCGGGATTCAGCGAAAGCGCGCCCTTACACTGAGCACCCTGCTTCGCAATGTCGCGATCGCGGCGATCTGGATCGTGGCGATCATCCTGGCGCTCGAGAGCGCCGGGCTTCCGGTGGGCCCCCTGCTGGCCGCCGCCGGAATCGCCGGCATCGCGCTCGGTTTTGGCGCTCAGAGTCTGATCAAGGACCTGATCAACGGCTTCTTCATCCTCTTGGAGCGACAGTACGACGTCGGCGATACGGTCGCCTTTGCGGAGGTCAGCGGAACCGTGGAGCGCATCGAACTCCGGTCGACCGTGCTCCGTGACATGGAGGGCCGACGTCACGTCGTCCCGAACGGTGAGATCCGCGTCTCGACCAACTACACCCATATCTTCTCGCGCTACACGGTAAGCCTGCCGGTGCCGTACGAGGTGGACATCGATCGGGCGATGGACATCGCCCGCGACGTTGCCGAGGATATGCGCACCGGGAGCCATTCCCAGTTGATCACCGAGCCGGTGAACATCCTCGGGGTTGACGACTACGGTGATTCTGCGGTGTGCGTTCGCCTCTACTTGGAGACCGTGCCGGGCCGCCAGTGGGAGGTCGGGCGGGAGTACCGTCGCCGCCTGAAGATCGCGCTCGAGGAGGCGGGGATCTCGATGCCGTATCCGCATCACGAGGTGATCCTGCGGCAGGACGGTACGGGCCTCGCGATGCCGTAGGGCCGTCCGGGCGCGGCGTGGTGGATCGACGGGGCTGAAAGCGCTCAGGCTTCGCCTTTTCGGGACGGCGACCTCCCGGCTGCCCGGCTACTGCGCTTCGTGCTCGAGCATGCGCCGCGCGAGGACCAACATGTCCGCTCCGGTCACGGTGGCCGGGGGATAGATGTCGGCAAAGGTCATACCGGCGCGCTCGACGTAGGCGGTCTTCAGTCCCACCGCTGCAGCTCCAGCCAGGTCCCAGTCGTGGCAGGCGACCATCCATACGTCATCGATCGCCACGCCGGCAACCCTGGTCGCGTAGAGGTAGGGCTCCGGAGCGGGCTTGAACTGGCCGACGGCCTCCACCGAGAGCGTCCTGTCGAAGTACTGAATCAGGCCGGACGACGTGAGCTGGCCGGTCGCGGCCTCCCCCGTGGAGTTGGTGAGCGCGATTAGGCGCCAGTCGCGGCTGCGCAACGCGAGGAGCGCTGGCGCGACATCGGGATGAGCCGGAAGGGTGCGGATGGCAGCGCCGAGGGCCTCGTGCTCGGCTGCGCCGATCTCGACTCCGCGCGAGGCGCCGGTCGCGTCGAGCGCCTCCGTGCCGAGGGCGCCGAACGTGGAGCGGAGTCCCAGGGCGTTGCTGGTCACCGAGAGATGTAGCAGGCGCGCGAACCATTCCCGCCGCGTGGTGGGGTCATCGAAGATCCTGCTGAACGTCGAGTCGAGACCGCTCAGGTCGAGCATGGTCTCGTTGACGTCGAATATGGCGCTGGGCATCCGGCCTCCAAGGAGGAAGACGTGGGCCCAACCTACGGTGGCCTCGCTGGCGACGCCAGCGGCGTCGCGTGGATCCCTCGACGGCTTTGCGTAGTCCCAGGGAGCTTGACGGTCACTGTCGGGGTCTTATCGCCCGACGGCGAGTGCGCCACCCCGGATTCCCCCGCGATGGCTTCCCTTGGGGGGCGAGCTCCGGCATTCGTGACGCAGGATCTCCGGGCCTTGGCCGCCGCACCAACGGTCATGGACCGAGGCAGTCAGCAGCCTGCGGCGCGATTCACGCTGCAGGTGTCGCGCCCGCGGCCACCGTGGCCGATGTCACGGCCGCTGTTACCGACGAGGCGGTCATCGCTCCAGCCACCGAACAGGCGGTCGTTGCTGCTGCCGCCGAAGAGCCGATCGGCTCCCCGCCCGCCATACAGCCGGTCGTTGCCGCCACCACCGCGCAGGACGTCGCGTCCGGTTCCGCCTGTGATGATGTCGGCTTGCCCGCCACCGGCGAGCGTGTCCGCGCCACCGTGGCCGCGCAGCACGTCCTTGCCCTTGTCTCCGGCAAGACCGTCGGCGCCTGCACCGCCGATCAACACGTCAGGGCCGGTGCCGCCGCGGATGACGTCATTGCCCGGCCCGCCGCGTGCGCGATCGGAGCCGCTGCCGAGGCAGATGCGATCATTCCCGCCGAGGCCACGAACCCGGTCGTCGCCTTTGCCGGTGAGGATGACATCGGCTCCGTCGGTGCCAACGATCACGTCGTGGCCGTTGGTGCCCACGATGCTCGGAATCTGGCCCATGCAGGTCACCGCAGACGCCGAGGGCGTCGCCGGCACCCGAGCCGGCACCGGGGTGGTTGCCTCGCTGACGTTCACCGCATTCGATGCCGTTACCTCCGCGCCGGAGTCGTCCATCACCGTGAGGGTGACGGCGTAAGAGCCGGGCCTGGCGTAGGTGTGCGTGGGGCTGGACTCGTCGGAGGTCGTGCCATCGCCGAAGTCCCACCCATAGCTGATGACCGTGCCGTCGGGATCGCTGGACGCAGTGCCGGTAAATGCGATGGGCAGCGGGGCCACGCCCGCGGTATCGCTTGCGCTCAGCACCACGGCCGGCAGCTCGTTCGTGATCTTGCGCACCCGGTCGTCGGAGGTGCCGACGTACAAGCTGCCGTCAGAGGCGATGGCGAGCGACCACGGGTTGTTGAGCTTCGCCGTCGATGCGGGGTTGCCGTCGCCGGTGCCACCGGCACCGATACCGCCGGCGATGGTGCCGATCGTGCCGTCAGGCGTGATCTTGCGGATTGCGTGATTGCTCTGATCGGCGATGTAGAGGTTGCCAGCGCGGTCCGCGACGACATCGCGGGGATTACGAAGACGCGCGGAGGTAGCAGGGCCCCCGTCACCGGTGTATCCGCTGGCGCCGTCACCCGCGAGGGTGACCAGGTTGCCGTTGGGGTCGATCTTGCGCACCCGCTGGTTGGAGTAGTCCGCGAAGTAGATGCTGCCGTCCGCCGCGGTGCTCAGGCCCATCGGGTGTCGCAGGCGCTGCGACGTCGCCTGGCCGTCGCCGGTGTAGCCTGCGACGCCGTTGCCGCCGACGCTGATCACGTTGCCGTTGGTAACGGTCCGGATCAGGTGGTGATAGGTGTCGGCAATCAGCGGGTCGCCGTTCGGAAGCACCGCAACGCCCCACGGGTTGCGCAGGTTCACCGAGGCCACCGGCCCGTCGGGGTTGAAGCCGGTCGCCCCGGTTCCCGCGACCGTCGTGATGATGCCGTCCGGCGAGATCTTCCGAACACGCTGGTTCAGGTAGTCGGCGATCAGGACACTGCCGTCGGATGCTGCGGCGACCTGAACAGGCAGGCGCAGCTGGGCCGCGATCGCTGCCCCACCGTCGCCCGAGAAGCCCTGGGTGCCGTTGCCCGCGAGGGTGCTGATGGTGCCGTCGGGGCTGAGCTTCCTGACGCGGTTGTTGCTGGTGTCGCCGATGTATACGGACCCGTCCGCGCCCACCGAAAGGCCCAGAGGGTTGTTGATGCGGGCCGAGGTACCGGGCAGTCCGTCGCCCGAGTACCCGGCGATACCGGTGCCGGCAACCGTCCTGATGGTGTT
>JAOTZF010000193.1 GCA_029861485.1 Thermoleophilia bacterium
AGACGACGAGGACCTCGCTTCCGAGCGCCCAGAACACCAACGCCAAGGCGACCACCAAGCCGGGTAGCGCGAAGCCACTCACGATGGCCGCGTTGGCCACCCCACCAAGCCGGTCCCGCCGCTGGGCCATGTGGTAGGCGACCGGGAGCACGACTGCGACGGCAACGACGGCCGCGACGATGCTGACCAGCGACGTGCTGATGGCCGGACCCGCGAGCGAGGCCGGGTCGTCGATGATCCGGCCGCCGCCCTGTCCGCCAAGGCCCTTGGAGGCCCAATAGACGAGTACCGCCGCAGGCACCACCAGGGCCAGACCGATCAGGGCGACCAGACCCGCCAGCGCCGCGGGCAGCCACCGGCCCAATCCGACTATGGCCGGGGAGGCGTCCCTGATCTGATCCCGCCCCGATGAGCGAGACAGTCGTCGCTCGCCCCCGGCCGCCGACAGGGCGACGACCGCGAGCAGCAAGCTGAGAGCCAGCGAGACCTCGGGGTCGATCAGACGGTTGCTGAAGATCCCCTCCGTCAGCGTTTCGACCCGAAGCAGCACGACCGCGCCGAAGTCCCCGACGACGTAGAGGAACACGAGCAGGCATCCTGCGAGGATCGCCGGCGCGGCCTGGGGCAGCACCACACCGCGGAACACGTCCAGGGGCGACTTTCCCAGCAGGCGGGCCGACTCATCGAGCGCGCTGGGCAGTTGGCGCAGCCGAGCGGCGACCGGAAGCAGCACGTACGGATAGGTGAGCAGACTCAGCACGGCGAGCGCGCCCCAGAAGCCGGAAACCGACACCCCGCGAGTACCGAGCACCTCCTCCATCAGGCCCCCCGGGGAGAAGGCGGCGATGAACGCAAAGGCGGCGATGAACGACGGCATCACCAGGGGAAGGGCCAGCAGCAACCCCCACACCCTGCGCGCCGGGAGGTCGGTGCGAGTGATCAGCCACGCGCCGGCCGTGCCGAGCACGCCGGCGATCAGTGCGGTGGCGAGCGCGAGCGCGAGCGTTCTCGCCAGCGGGGCGACGGCCCGCTGGCTGAAGATGATCTCGAGCAGGCGGTCGTTGCCGGCGTTCCTAACGAGAAGGTAACCGAGCGGCGCCAGGAAAAGGGCGCCGACGGCTGCGGTCAGCAGCGCCGTCGGGGCGCGTCTACTCCAAGCCACTCTCGGAGATTAGCCTCGCGGTCGTCCGGAGATCGGCGAGGGTGCCGAACTCGTAGCTCGGGGGCTGCAGCTCCGACAGGGGCGGCAGCTGATCGCTGGCGGCCACCCCCTCACGCAGCGGATACTCAAAGGTCTCCTCGGCGAAGTACTGCTGTGCCTCCTCGCCGAGCAGGAAGTCGACGAACTCCTTCGCGGCGGCGCTATCCTCGGCGTCGGCGAGCACGCTGACGGTAGCGGGAATGACGAGGCTGCCGACGTCACCGGCGGAGAAGCGGTGGTTGGCGACAGGAAGATCGGGATCCTCGGCCAGAGCTCGGAGGGCGTAGTAGTGGTTCACCAGCCCCATCGTGACCTCGCCGCGTGCCACCGCGTCCACGATCGCGCTGTTCTTCGCGTACGTCGGAGGTCCGTCATCGCCCAGCGCGTCGAGCCACGCCGAGGCGGGGTCCTCGCCTTCGATCGTGCGGAACGCCGTCACGAAGTCCTGGAAGCTGCCGTTGGTCGGGGCGACCGCCACCTTTCCCTGCAAATCCCCCTCGATTACCTCGCCGACGACCGACGGGAGATCTGCCTCGGAGACCTCGTCGGTGTTGTAGACCAAGACGCGCTGACGACCTGAGACCCCGGTCCAGCGCCGATCCGGATCGACGAAGCGCTGGTCGATCGACGCGACCGTGGTCTCGTCGAGCCGGCCGAGTCGTTCCTTGCCGGCGAGGAATGCGACCGCGCCCGGACTCTGGGCGAAGAACACATCGGCGGGCGAGTTGTCGCCCTCCTCGTCGATGAGCAGCGCCAAGTCGGCCGTCTCGCCATAGCGGACGTCCAGCTGCACCTCTGACTGCTCCTCGAAGCGTTCGATCAGCGGAGCGACGAGCTCTTCGCTACGCCCCGAGTAGACTGTGATGCTGTTCTCGTCGTCAGCCGAGGAGCAGGCGGCGCCGACGATGCCGATCACGACCACGATGGGCAGCGCGGCCGCCAGACGAGGCCGCCAAGTTAGGGAACCCTTACTCATAGTATTGGGGATACCGAATGCCCCTGTCGACTTGCAAGGGCGCCGGACCCGCCGAGGGACCTTCGCCCCGGGCGCCCTAGCGCTCGAAGCTGGAAGCCACGGCCGGACAGCCGTCGGCCGTAAAAGCGACGGTCGGGTCGCCGTCGTAGGTCGGAGTGAGCACGTCTCCGCGCGAGAAGCGGGGGGGCCCGAGCTCGAGCGCCCTCAGCCGCGCGCCACACGGGAGCCGCAACGCGTAGGCGACATCATGGCCGTAGAACTCGAATCCCTCGACGACCGCCTCGCCGCCGGGACTGAGCACGACCCGCTCGGGGCGCACCATGACATCGACTGTGCCGGCGGCCGGTTCGCTCAGCGGCACCCGCCCGATGAGGGTGTCGGCCATGCGGCCGCTGGCGACGCCGCACAGGAGGTTCGCGTCGCCGACGAACTCCGCCACCGACCGGGAGCAGGGCAGGTCGTAGAGCTCCACGGCGGACCCCTGCTGCTCGATCAGGCCGTCGAGCATCACCGCAACCTCGTCGCCCATCAAAAGGGCTTCCTCACGATCGTGGGTCACGAAGATCGCCGTCGTGCCGAGATCTGCCAGCAGGCCTCGCACCTCGACTCGGAGCTCTGCGCGCAGCGGGGCATCGAGGCTGCTGAACGGCTCGTCGAGCAGCACCGCATTCGGGCGCGGGGCCAGAGCGCGAGCGAGCGCCACGCGCTGTTGTTGACCGCCGGACAGGGTTTGGGGCCGGCGATCGGCGAGGTGGTCCAAACCCACCAGGGCGAGCGATTCATGCACGCGCGGACCACGGCGCTCGGCGCGCGACAAGCCGAAGCCCACGTTGTCGGCGACGGTGAGGTGCGGGAAGAGGGCGGGCTCCTGGAAGACCATGCCGATGCCGCGCCGTTCTGCGGGTACGTTCGTAGAACGGCCGACGAGCTCGCTCTCACCGAGCGCTACCGAGCCCGCATCCGCGGACTCAAGCCCCGCGATGATGCGGAGCAGGGTGGTCTTGCCGCAACCGCTCGGGCCGAGCAGTGCAAGCGTTTTCCCTGCAGCGACGCGTAAATCCGCACCGCGCAAGACCGCATCCGCGCCGAATGTCTTCCTGATGCCGGAGACCCGGAGCGAACCCGTAGCGGCGCGGCGCGTGATGCTGTCGATGACGGGCGCTGAGCTCATTAGGCCGACCTTACAGCAGGCTCGAGGGACGCCGTGGCGGGACAGACATCCCTATCAACGCTATGCCCAAGGATCTCGAACAGGTCGCCTACGCAGCGGGGCGCACGAACAGGGCGTCGGCTGCGCGCTTGCTGATCGTGCGCGGTTCGCCTTCGATCACAACGTTCAGTTGCTCGGCCGCGTCGAGCCCGCTCTCGACGGCGAGCGTCGTGCCCGGCACCAAGCCCTGGTCATAGAACCAGTGCAGCAGCTCACCATCGTGCTCGGCGAGACGCACGATGGTGGCCTTCGCCGGGGCGTCGACCGCCGAAAGAGCGCTGAGCGCAACGTT
>JAOTZF010000031.1 GCA_029861485.1 Thermoleophilia bacterium
TAGATGGCGTAGGGGAAGAAGGGCTTGCCCTGGCGCTTGGCTTCCGCGTAGTCCTCCAGGTATTCGCGCTGCTGGGCCTTGTTCACGAGCCGCCCCCGTCGGGAGTGGTCGCAGACTCAGAGGTGTCGGTCGGAGCCGGGGTACGCAGCGGCGGGTGGTCCGGGGCACGCACCGGCACGCGCGTGCGTCCTGTCGGCAGGCGATCGCGTGCCGCCTGGCGCTTGGCCTCTTCCTTCTCGCGCTCCACCATCTGCAGCCTCTTGCTCCACGGCGGCTCGGCGACGCCGAGCTTCGACACGAGGAACAGGTGGATCCCGATGAAGGCGATCATGCCCCCGGGTATCAGCAGCATGTGGATCGAGTAGAAGCGGGAAAGGGTGCTCGGGCCGAACTCCGGCCCCGCGCGGAGAATGTCCGCGATGTACGGGCCAAGCACCGGGGCGGAGGCGGTGATGTTCACCGCGACCACGGTGGCCCAGTAGGCCTTCTGGTCCCAGACCAGCAGATAGCCCGTAAGACCCATGAACAGGGTCATCACCAGCAGCAACGCGCCGGTGACCCAGGTGAGCTCGCGCGGGTATTTGTACGCGCCGAAGAAGAACACCCGCCCCATGTGGAGGAAGACCACCACGACCATCGCGCTGGCGCCCCACTTGTGCATACCGCGCACCAGCCAGCCCCAGGTGAGGTCGTCGGTGATGACGCGGATGCTCTCGTAGGCGGTGGCGGGGTCCGGCCGGTAGTACATCGCCAGGATGATCCCGGTGACGGCCTGGAGACCAAACAGGGCCAGCGCGGTGAATCCGAGCGTCTGGAACCAGCCCGTCTCGGCGGGGATGTTGCGGTTGAGGAACCAGTTGAGACCGGTTTTGGCCCCGGTCCGGTGATCGACGTAGTCGACCACCATGTCGCCTGTCTGGGCGACCGGGTTCTTCGGTCCGATGTCCTTGGTCGCCATGCGTCAGCCTCCGCTCAGGCGCCCGGGCTGGGGTAGAGGTTGCGCAGCACACCCGTGACTGACTCGCCGGGCCCCCTCAGCGTGAACGACTGCTCGTCCTCGTCGATCGAGTACGCGACACCGATCAGCAGCCGGTCCTCGTCTTTCGCGTCGCCCAGAGCAACGTCTTTCCCGTCCGGAGTGACGATCTTGTAGTCGAGGCGATCCAGCGGGCGGGCCGGAGGGCCCGCGGTGACGAGGCCGCGCGAGTTGTAGGCGCCGCCGTGGCACGGACAGGCGAAAACGTCGCCGCCCGGGCTGTAGGCGACCGGGCAGCCCAGGTGGGCGCAGCGGTTCCAGATCGGGATCAGCTCGTCGTCGCGGCGGCGAATGAACACCCGGCGGTCGGACTCGGTGGCCGGACCGGCCACCGCGATGCTCGTGGTCTCTCCATCGGGGAAGTCCTTCAACGGGCCGACGTCGACCCAGCGAGGCGGCTCGGGCTCCAGCGTCGGCGCAACGGCGAAACCGACGACCGGCACCACGATAGCCGCCGTCATCGCGACGCCACCGGCGAGCGCGATGAGGCTCAAGAACCTGGTGCGGGTGACGTAGTCCGGGTCGTCCTCGAGACGCGGCTCCGGTTCGCCCGGGTCGACCGCCCGGGGGCCGCTGTACGGGGCAGTGGCGTCGTCGAGGTCGTTCTTCTCAGGCACGCGCGCTCACCGAGGTCTCTGCGATTCTCACGTGCCGCACAATACACCTGGCCACCCGTGATTGAGGGCCGCAGTCGCCTCCCCGGTGCATGTGTCCCTCTGCTCAGTCGAGGCCGTACTCGGCCCAGCGCCGGGTGACCTTGTCGCGGATCTCGTCGCTCATCGAGATCAGCTTCGGCCAAGCTCTCACGACGCCCTCACCCTGCCACTTGCGGGTGGCGTCGAAGCCGATCTTCGCACCGTAGGCGAAGTACGGAGCCGCGTGGTCGAGCGCGTCGACGGGGCCATCCACCACCAGCGCGTCACGTCCCGGGTCGACGTTGCTGAAGGCGTGGAACGCCACGGCGGAGGTGTCCTGAACGTCGACGTCCTCGTCGACCACGACCACGCAGCGCGTGAGCGACAGCAGGCCGAGGCCCCAGATCGCGTTCATCAGCTTCTTGGCATGCCCCGGGTAGCGCTTGCGGACCGACACCAGGGCGCAATTGTGGAACACGCCCTCGGCGGGCAGGTTCATGTCGATCAGGTCGGGCAGCGTCATCTTGATGATCGGCAGGAAGATCCGCTCGGTGGCTTTGCCGAGATAGAGATCCTCCATGGGCGGAATGCCGACGATCGTCGTCGGGTAGATCGCGTCCTGGCGCATCGACATCGCCGTGACGTGGAGGGTGGGGTACTGATCGACGGGCGTATAGAAGCCAGTGTGGTCGCCGAACGGGCCTTCCGGGCGCAGATCCGCCGCGTCCACGTAGCCCTCCAGCACGATCTCCGACTCCGCCGGGACCTCTACGTCGATCGTGCGGCACTTGACCATCTCCGCGCTCTTGCCGCGCAGGAAGCCGGCGAAGATCATCTCGTCGAGGTGCGGCGGCAGGGGTGCGGTGGCCGTATAGGTCGTCGCGGGATCGGTGCCGAGCGCGACCGCCACCTCGACCCGTCCCTCCGAGTCGCTGAGGTGGGCTGCGCCGTCCTTGTGGATCTGCCAGTGCATCATTGCTGTACGCGCGTCGATCTTCTGGATGCGGTACATGCCGCAGTTGCGCACGCCCGTCCGGGGGTCCCTGCTGAATACCAGCGGCAGGGTGATGTACGGGCCGCCGTCATGGGGCCAGCAGGTCAAGATGGGCAGCAGGTCGAGGTCCGGCTCGCTGAGCCAGATCTGCTGGCAGGGCGCGTCGCGCACCGTCTTCGGTGAGAAGGCGGCGAGCTCGCGCAGCTTTCCGAGCGCCCTCACCTTGTCCACGATGCCCTGTGGTGGCTGGAAGTCCATGATGTCCTGAATCCGCTCGCCGATGGCGTCGAGGCTCTCGGTGCGTAGAGCGGCGTTGATGCGGGCCTCAGAGCCGTACTGGTTGATCAGCACGGGCAGGTTGCTGCCGCGGACGTTGTGAAACAGCAAGGCCGGGCCGCCGGACTTGACCACCCGGTCGGTGATCTCCGTGATCTCGAGGTGGGGGTCGACCTCGGCGTGCACGTCGACCAGTTCCCCCATGCTCCGCAGCGTCTCGATCCATCGACGCAGGTCCATGCTCATGACATCGCCTCGATCAGCTGGTCGCGGGTTTCCGGGTGCGAGCTCGCGAGGGCGCTGATCGGCGCCCGATCTCCAGCTTGCAGACGGCCCACGGCGACCGCGAGCCGCTCGCGGGCCTCGTCCCCTTCCCCGATCGCCCGAGCGGTCGCGGTCCAGAGGGCCGCAAGGGTCTCCCGTTCACCCTCCGCCACCAGCGCCGAGCTCAACGCGATCAGTCGGGAGAGCGCGCCGATCGCGCCCAGGTCACCGGCCTCGGCCACCCGTACGAGACCGCGCGCGTAGCAGTAGTCCCCGGCCAGCAGGCGCGCGTCGGCGTCGTCGGACGTGGCGAGCCTCGGTCGCCCGTGGTGGAGAAGGAAGCCCTCCAGGATCAGGTCGAGACCATCGGCGTGCGCCGAGAGGCGGCTCGCCCCGAGGGGCGCGAGCACGTGCGGTGGGCGAGGATTGGTGAGGGTCAGCGGCAGGGCGCAGTCGGCGAGCGGCGAGCTCATGCGGCGGCCGCCAGCGCCTCGCGGGTCTGTTCGATGTGCGACTCGTCGTGGGCGAGCCCGACGAACCACGCCTCGAATTGGCTCGGCGGCGGATAGACCCCGGCGTCGATCAGCTTCCGGGCAAAGGCGGCGAACGCATCCGTGTCGCTGGCTGTCGCCGTCCGATAGTCCGTCACGGGGCCCTGGGTGAAGAACGGGGTGAGCATGGCTCCTACGCGATTGACCACCACAGGTGCTCCCGAGGCGGCGATGGCTTCCTCGAGCGCCGCGCTGGTCTGCTCCACCTGCTCGTAGACGCCCTCGCGTGCGAGCTCACCCAACGCGGCAAGGCCGGCCGCCGTGGCGAGGGGGTTCCCGGACAGGGTGCCCGCCTGGTAGCAAGGGCCCTCGGGTGCGAGCACGCCCATGATGTCGCGCCTGCCGCCGAACGCCCCGACAGGGAGGCCGCCGCCGATGACCTTGCCGAGGCATGTGAGGTCGGGGGTCACCCCGTAACGCTCCTGCGCCCCACCGCGGGCCACGCGGAATCCGGTCATGACCTCGTCGAAGATCAGCAGCGCCCCGCTCGCGTCGCACGCCTCCCGCAGGCTCTCCAGGTAGCCCGGCTGGGGCGGGATCACGCCCATGTTTCCGGCGACCGGCTCCACGATTATCGCCGCGGCCTCCTCGAGCGCCTCGGCAGCTGCCGCCGGGTCGTTGAAGGGCACGAGCCGGGTATTGGCGGTGGCGCCCTCCGGGACACCCGGGCTGTTGGGCACGCCGAGCGTCGTGGCGCCGCTGCCGGCCTCGGCGAGCAGAGGGTCCAAGGCACCGTGGTAGCCGCCGATCGTCTTCACGATCGGCGCGCGGCCGGTCGCCGCCCGGGCGACCCTCAGCGCGCCCATCACGGCCTCGCTCCCAGAGCTCGTCATGCGCAGTTGCTCGACCGAGGGCACCGCCTCGCAGACGGCCTCGGCGAAGATCACCTCGCGCTCGGTTGGCGCTCCGAAGCTGGTCCCGGCGGGCAGCGCCGCGCTGACCGCGTCGATCACGGCCGGCGGCGCGTGCCCGAGCATGGCGGGCCCCCAGGTCCCCAGGTAGTCGACGTACCTGTTGCCGTCGACGTCCCATACGTACGCGCCCTCGGCCCGGGCGATGAACAGCGGCTCTCGTCCGATGGACGTCATGGCGCGCACCGGCGAGTTCACCCCGCCCACGAGGTGGCGCCGGGCCCGGGCGTAGAGCGCGCTGCTCTTGGCCGTGCTCACCAGCGGGGCAGCGGTTCGCCGGCCAGCGCGGTCTTCTCCCAGTCGGCGTACTCCGGCGTGTAGTAGACCAGCCGTATCTTCTTGAACTCAAAAGTCGAGTAGAGCACCGCTCGGTCCTGCGGCGCGGTGTAGCCGACCTCCTCGGCGATGGCGGCGATCGTCTCCTCGCAGCTCTCCCTGGAGCGCGCGTGCACCATCGTGAAGATGCTGTAGGGCCAGTCGGGGTAGGTCGGCCGCCGGTAGCAGTGCGAGACGGCGGAGAAGGCAGCCATCTTCGGCCCGATTTCCTCGAGCTCCTGCTCGGGTACCCGCCACACCGCCATACCGTTCGCACCGAAGCCGGCGCGACGATGATTCAGGACCGCGGCAAATCGACGCATGTACGCGCGCTCGCGGAAGGTCTCGCCCTCGGCGAGCAGCGTGTCGGCGTCGATGCCGGCCTCATCCGCCCAGACGTCGAACGGGCGTGGGGTGACCGGCAGGTCGCGTTGGAGGATCTGGATGAACCGCTTGTCGTCGGCGGTGGGCAGCTGTCCGTCACCGCGACGGGGCGGTGGCTTCGGGACCTCACGCTTGGTGCTGTCGCGTTCGCCCTTCATGTCGAGCTGGACGTTGATCTTGAAGAGCTTCAGCGTCGGCATGTTTCGCATCGACTCCGCGCCGGTGGCCTCGGCGAGCAGCTCGAGCGTGCCCTCGAGGCCGATCTCGGACTCGGGCTCGACGGCGAGCGTGAACCAGAGGTTGAAGCGGTGGGAGCGGCGATAGTTGTGGCTCACGCCGGGATGACCGCCGATGATGCTCGCGGCTTCGAAGAGGCGCTCCTCCGGGTAGGCCGCCGCGACCAGGCTGCTCGTGTATCCGAGCGCACGGGTGTCGAAGATCGCCGAGAGCTGCCGGATGATCGCCGCGCCTTTCAGGCGCTCGATCCGCGCCATGACCTCGGCCTCGCCCATACCGATGCTCCGGCCCACGTCCGCGTACGGCGTACGGGTCAGCGGTAGCCCTGCTTGGAGCGCGTCGAGCAACTCTCGGTCGACGTCGTCCGGCTTGTAGTTTGTACGCTCGGCTGCCGTGGTGATCATGAGCCCTCTTCTGCGAGCCAGCCTGCCACCTGCTCGGCGTAGTACGTGATGATCAGGTCGGCGCCGGCCCGGTGGATCGCCGTGAGGGTCTCCAGTACCGCGCTCCGCTCGTCGAGCCACCCTCGCTCCGCCGCGGCTTTGATCATTCCGTACTCTCCGCTGACCTGGTAGGCGACGACCGGCACCTCTACGGACTCTCGCGCGGCGGCGATGACGTCGAGGTACGCGCCGGCGGGCTTGACCATCACCTGGTCGGCGCCCTCGGCGACGTCCTGGCGGATCTCCCGCAACGCCTCGCGGCCATTGGCCGGATCCATCTGGTACCCGCGCCGATCGCCGAAGCCCGGCGCCGACCCCGCGGCCTCGCGGAACGGGCCGTAGAACGCCGACGCGTATTTGGCGGCGTAACTCAGGATCGCCACGCCGGTGAAGCCGTGATCGTCGAGGCCCTCTCGGATGGCCCCGACGCGGCCGTCCATCATGTCGCTGGGGGCGACCAGGTCCGCGCCGGCCTCTGCGTGACTCACCGCGGTGCGCGTGATCAGCTCGAGACTGGAGTCGTTGTCGACCTCACCGTCCACGACGATCCCGCAGTGGCCGTGGTCGGTGAATGCGCACAGGCAGACGTCGCTGATCACGACCATCTCGGGCACGGCGGACTTGATCGCGGCGATCGCCCGCTGGCCAGCTGCGTCGTCGCGGTAGGCGTCGCTCGCGATCTCGTCTTTCTCGTCCGCCAAACCGAACAGCAGCACGGCGGGAACCCCTGCCGCGAAGGCCCGCTCGGCGCGTGCTGCGATCAGGTCGGGCGAGAGGCGGCTGTGGCCGGGCAGGGCGTCAATGGGCTGCTGCACGCCCTCGCCGGTCACGGCGAACAGCGGCAGGATCAGCTGGTCGGCGCTGAGACGCGTCTCGCGCACCATGCGACGAAGCGTGGCGGTACGTCGATTCCGCCGCGGCCGTACGCGCGGGAAGCCCGCGGTTTCGGAGCCGACTGAGTTGCTGTGCATCTGACGAATACCCTACTGCGCGTGCCTGAGTGCGATCGTCCCCCCTTCGGACTTGGCAGGCGTGTCAGCATGGGGATATGTCAGCCGTACCCGTCGCCGTGGTTTTCGGGGCGCGAAACGTCGGCCGCGCCGTAGTGGCGGAGCGTCTGGAGGCCGGGTGGGCCGTCGTTGCGATGGTCCGTACCCAGGCCACTGCGGACGCCCTGCTGGAGGCCCATCCGCAGACGACCGTGCTCGTCGGTGACGCATCTCGTGGCGCGGATGTGGAGCGGGTGCTCGCGGCCGCGGAGGATCTCGGCGATCTAGAGCTGATCGTCAATGCGATCACCGCCCCCCCTCGCGATCAGGGATTCGGGGGCGGGCCGATCGCCGACGCGCCAGAGGACCGCCTGCGGTACTGGATGGATGGCTTTGTGCCGATGGCGTGGCAGATCATCCGCCTCGGCACCCGGGCGCTCCGCAGTCGCGGGGGCGGAACCGTGGTTCAGGTGGCCGGTGGATCGGCGCGGCGATCGTTTCCCGGCGGGGGGCCATGGGGCGCCGCCCAACACGCGGTCAAGGCGCTCATCCAATCTCTTGCGGCCGAGTCGCGTGAGCACGGGGTGCACGTTGCCTTGCTGATCGCCGACGGGTTCGTCGAGACCGAGCGACGGCCGATCGGTGATGACGATCCGCGCAGCGTCCTGCACCCCTATGACCTGGCCGCCGCGGCTGCCTACCTTCACGGACAATCTCCGCGCGGGTGGACCCATGAGCTCACCCTCACGCCGGCGCTGGAGCCCTGGACGCCGTAGACGACCTCCTGCGCCCCCCCGCCCTGCTCTCCGCCTACGCGCAGGGCTGGTTCCCGATGGCGCGGGACGGAGCACCCGATGAGGTCGCCTTCTACGAGGCAGACCCGCGAGCGATCGTGCCACTGGAGGGCTTTCGGGTGCCACGCTCGGTGCGCCGCGCTCTGGCTCGCAGGAGCTTCGAGGTGCGTGTCAGCTCGGCCTTCGACGAGGTGGTGCGCCTCTGCGCGGGTGATCGCGACGGCGGGGTCTGGCTTAGCCCGCCTCTGATCTGCGCCTACGGTGAGCTCCATCGGGCGGGTTTCGCCCAGAGCGTGGAGTGCTGGAGTGGGCGGCGCCTGGTCGGCGGGCTGTTCGGGGTCGCGCTCGGCAGTCTGTTCACCTCCGAGAGCATGTTCCATCGAGAGCCCGATGCGGGTAACGCGGCGCTCGTCGCGGCACACGGCATCCTCACCGAGCACGGTGTGACGCTCTGGGACCTCCAGATGGCGAGCGCGCACGTGACCAGGTTCGGGGCCCGGGAGGTGTCGGCCGAGGAGTACCGCCGCTTGCTCGCCGAGGCCCTTGCCGATGGCCGCGCCCCCCGGTTCGCCTAAGCGCGGACCCGCCTGTGGATCGAGAGTCCGGACAGCAGCCAGAGCGCAAGCGATGACACAGCGATGACGCCGAGGGTCCACCAGAAGCGCTCGGGGATCGTCGGCTCGATGAGCAAAGTCTGGAACGCGTCGAAGACCGGCGCCACGCCAACGGTCTGAAGCGCCGTCTCCACGCGCCCCTCCAGAGGCACGATGCCAAGGAAGACCAGGGGCAGGCCGACCATCAGCGTGATCAGCAGAGCGCTTCGCCCGTCGCGGGCCAGAGCGCCGATCAGCGCCCCTACGCCGCCGAAGGACAGCCCGGCGAGCCCCACGGCCAGCGGCCACAGATGCCAACGGTCTACGGCGATGTCGGTGAAGAGCGCCACGAGCACGAGAGCGATCAGCGCCACCAGGGCGGCGAGAGCCGCGGCGACGAGCATCTTCGCCGCGGCCAGTGCAAGCGGGCTCACCGGACCTCGGATCAGCCGAGGGAGCGTGCCGTCATCGCGCTCGGAGGCGAGCGCGCCGGCGGCGAGTAGCGCCGCGGCGAGGCCGAGGGCCAGCGTCAGGGCGGCCGCCAGACCGAAGGCGGAAAGCGGCTCCCGCTGCTCTTGGCGCGAGGTCACCTCAAGCTCGATCGGCGCGCCGATCGATTCGGCCACCTGCCCCGCCAGCTCCAGGTTTCGGGTCGTCTGGTCGACGAACCGCCCGAGCGGGTCGAGACTGTCGGCAAGGGGGTCCTGCCCGATCGCGCGCAGCGCCTGCTGGGTGTCCGCCACCGTCTGCCGGGTCGCGGTGAGCCCGAGGGCCTTGCCGCCCTCCCCGAAGACCTGCACCTGTCCTCCGTCGATCAGAATTCGCACCAGACGGCGCACCTGGGACACGTAGTCGGTCGAGAGGGACTGGTTGACGCCAAAGAGCGCCGACTCGACCCTCCGCTCGATCGCCTCCGCCGCCAGTGGATCGCGGCGGCTGGTCGCGAGCTCGAGCCGTGGCGGGCGGGCCCCGCCGCTCTGGAGGTCGGCGACGAACCCGGCAGGGATGGTCAGCACCGCGCTCACCCGTCCGTCCTCCAGAGCGCTCGCCGCGTCGGTCCGGCTCAGATCGGCGACGTCGACCGATTCCCCGAGCCGGTCTGCGTAGTCGTCGGCAGACAAGCGCTCGGAGCCGACCAGGACGGTGCGGGTGGAGGTGTCCTCGTTGACGAGGGCGAGCCGGGGGGTGCGCTCCGAGCCCTCCAGCGCCAGCCCGACAAGAACGGCGACCAGCAACGGGTAGCCCACCAGTGCCAGGAGGGTGCCGGGGCTGCGCTTCAGAAGTACCACGAGGTCCTTCCGGGCAATGAGCCACGCGCCCCTCATTCGGCGCTGCCGACGAGCCCGAGGTACGCAGCCTCCGGGTCACCGCCCGCGAGGTCCGCGAGTGCCTCGACGCGCCCCTCGAAGACCGTCGCGCCCTCAGCAAGCACGAGTATTCGGTCTGCTTCCCTCGCCGCCTCGGTGAGCGATTGGGTGCTGAATGCGACGGCGAGCTGCTCGTCGTCACGGAGGGTCCTGATCCAGGCCCAGATGCGCCGGCGCTGCTCCGGGCTGAGAGTTGCCGTCGGCTCGTCCAGCAAGAGCACCGCCGGCCGGTTGCACAGCGCGACGCTGAGGTTCAACCGCTGCAGGGTGCCGGTGGAGAGCGTCTCCGCCCTTTGATTGGCGTACGCGTCGAGTGCGGCGAGCGAAATCAGCTCCTCGACCCTGCTCGGCGTGTCGGCGACGCCTTCCATCGCGGTGAACAACGCCAGGTTCTCGCGCACCGTCAGCCGGGGGTACACCGCCGCGCTCTGGGGCGCCCAGCCGACCCCGGCGGCGGGGCGCCGGATCGAGCCGGCATCCGGTTGTGCGGGGCCGGCCAGCATCCTCAGGAGCGTGGTCTTACCGGCCCCGTTCGGCCCGACGAGCGCCAGTGATTCCCCGGCACGGATCGCGAGGTCCACTCCGGCGACGGCCTGGGCGCCCGCGAACTGGCGGACGATTCCCTCTGCCTCGAGCACCGTGGCCACTAGTCGAGCACCCTAGCGCCGGCAATACCGCCGGACGAGGGGACGTGGCAGTGCATCGGGGCGCTGCGATAGGGTCTTGGCACTATGCGTTCCTCATCGTGGGAGGAGCGCCGAGCCCGCCGGGCCCGCAGGCGCCTTTCTGAGAGGACGCGGCAGCGGAGAGCCATGCTTGTCATCAGCGTGGTCGGCGCGCTCGCGCTCGTGGCGATCGCCTTTCCTTTCGTGGGAATCGGCGGGGATTCCGACCGTCCGGCGCCGGTGGCCGACCCCGTTCCGGGCAAGACGCTCTCAACCCAGCGCCCCGCGGCCGTCGTCATCGCCCGCGCGGACGCCACCGAGCTGCTGCTACCGATCGCGATGGAGCGGATCACGGCAATCGTCTTCCGCGCGGTGGACAATCCCGAGGCGCGGGAGCTCTCACCCGGTGACGGGCTGAGCTACGAGATCGCCGAGATCGCGGGC
>JAOTZF010000213.1 GCA_029861485.1 Thermoleophilia bacterium
GACGTCGGCGCGCCGGCCGGCACTCCTGTCTTCGCGCCAATCGACGGCACCATCGCGAGTGTCAGCGACTACCTCGTGGCCGGTCAGGTCGAGGGCTATGAGGTGCTCATCGAGCCGAGCCGCGGCGCCTCGATCGCCGTGCGGGCCACCCAGCTCGATCCCGTCGAGGGTGTCGAGATCGGCACACGCGTCAGCGCCGGCGCCGATGTCATCGGCCGCGTGCGCGATCTCTCCCGCGTCGCCGAGCTCCCGGTCGGCCGCTTCACCGCTGACGCGGGAAACAGCGTGCACCTCGAGGTGCTCGCGACCGGCAACATCCCGGTCGGCTAGACGCGTTCCAATGCGCCTGCTCGTGATCGGCGACGTTGTCGGCGGCGTCGGTCTGACCGCGATCCTCCAGAGCCTGCCCGTCCTGCGCGAGGAGCACGCCCCGGATCTCACGATCGTCAACGCGGAGAACGCCGCCAATGGCACCGGAACCTCGCCGCGACAGGCGAGGGATCTCCTCGATGCCGGGGTAGACGTGCTCACGGGGGGCAACCACACTTTCCGTAGACGTGAGCTCTATCCACTGTTGAGCTCCGAGCCGCGCGTGATTCGTCCGCACAACCTCGCGATCCGCGGGCCGGGCAGCGGTCTCGCGGTCGTGCCCCTCGACGCCGAGCGCAACGCGGCGGTGATCAATCTGCTCGGGGCGATCTTCATGGATGCGGCGATGAGCCCGTTCGCCGTGGTCGACGAGTTGGTCGAGAGGGCGCGCGAGCGCGCGACGTACGTCTTCGTCGACCTGCACGCCGAGGCCACCAGCGAGAAGATGGCCATGGGCCGCTACCTCGACGGTCGCGTGACGGCCGTCTTCGGGACGCACACCCACGTCCAGACGGCGGACGAGCGGGTGCTCGATGGCGGTACGGCCTACATCTCCGACCTGGGGATGACCGGGCCGCACGATTCCGTGATCGGGGTCGCGAGCGAGATCATCCTCAATCGCTTCCTCACCGGCGCTCCGGGTCGCTTCGAGGTCGCCGAGGGCGATGTACGGGTGCAGGGCGCGGTCATCGACGCCGACGAGAGGGGACGCGCTACCGCCATTCGCCGGATCGATCTCCCGCTCGAGGGCTAGTCGGTCAGATAGCGGGCGGCAAGAGACCGGGCCCCGCGCCGCGCGGTGGCCGAGGAAGGCAGCTCCACGCTGCGGGGCGCCCTGCCCAAGGACGGCCGAGGCCATGCCGCCGCGACCAGAGCGATCAGTAACGCGTCGCGCACGACCAGGACCATTATCGGCCACGTATCGAGCTCCACGAGATCCCAATAGGAGCGCGGGAAGTACACGGCCGTCGCGATGAGCACCGCGGCGGTGAGGCCATAGGTCGTCCATCCGTAGCGGCCGGCGACGATGAAGCCCACCGGAAGCAGCCACATCACGAACTGCGGCGAGAGAACCTTGCCGGCCGCCAGGCCGGTGGCGATGGTCGCCGCCGCCGCGGCAATCAGCAGATGCGCCTCCACGGTGGGATGGGCGCGATGAAGACCCCACCGCAACACCACCGCGATCGTGGCCACCAGGCCGACCAGGATCGCGGCGGAGAGCGCGGCCACGATCTGGGCGCCGTCTCCGCCGAGGCCTTGGCTACCGAACGAGCTCTCCACCCTGAGCGGCACGTCGGCGAGGGCGTGCAGGCTCAGCAGGTAGGCCGAGCCCGAGGACTCGATCTGGAGCGGTCGCTCGAGGTGATACGAGATCAGGCTCCAGGTGTCTGCGGCTGACGCCATGAGGAACGGCAGGAAGCCGGCGGCCACGAGCAGCGCAGCCAGGCCCAGTCCACGGCCGGCCGCAGCGCGACCGTGACGATGAAGCTGGTAGATCACCAGCACCGGGACCAGGAGCAGGGCGACCAGTTTGACCAGCACCCCGACGCCGACCAGGAACCAGACCAGCCGCCAGCGGTCGGTCACGGCGGCAAACAGTGTCCAGGAGACCAGCGCGGCGACCAGCATGTCGAAGCGGGTCTCGACGAGCAGCCCGAGTGCCAGCGGGCTGAGCGCGACGGCGCCGCCTGCCGCCGCCTGTCGCGCCACGGTCAGCCCGAGCGCGCGCGCCGTCATGACCACGCCGATCACCGTCGCCACCAGCGACGCGAGCATAAGGGCCGAGAACACCAGCCCGTAGCTGCCCGGCAGGACCTCGGGTACGACGAACAGGCCCGCGGCGAGCGGCGGATACTCGAGCGCGAAGTCGCGGTAGGGCACCAGGCCGTCGAGGATGCGGTCCGCCGCGCGCTCGTAGGTCGGTAGGTCGGTGATCGCGTCCTGGCGATAGAAGCCCAGCCGCAGGGGCAGGATCCAGATGAGCACCCCCAGGGCGCTCGCCGCGACCGGGAGGGTGAGCGCGGGCGCCCAGTCGCGCCCGCTCACGTGGCCCCCGCCTCCGCGGTTCGTCGCGGCGGGCGCCCGGCGTGTGGCTCATCGCGGCGTCGCGCCGGCCAGTCCGGCAGCAGCGCCACCAACGCGAAGGGCAGGAACCAGGGGATGTAGAGGTAGAACCAGTGGCTCAGAGTGAGCTCCAGCGCGATGATCATCACCCCGCTCAGGGCGATCATCTGGAGCAGGTCGAGCCGCCGCGGCCAGCGGGCGAGCGCGAGCGCCCCCAGAATGAACAGGGCGATGAGCGCGATCTGAGCCGGCCGGAGATCGGGGTTCAGGCCCCAGATG
>JAOTZF010000194.1 GCA_029861485.1 Thermoleophilia bacterium
TTCGGATTGAGCCTATCCGCGACTAGCCTTCGGGAAGTCTCCCCAGGTGCCCGCCTGGCCCGAGTACTCCGCCGCTCGGATTCACATGGCGCCATCTCGTCCAAGTGGGCCCTCGCCGTGATTCGGCGCACTGCTCACTCGCAAAGGGCCGGGAGTCCGCGTACCCACAGGGGACACGAATCGAATAGGGACGGTGGGAATCGAACCCACACGAGGTTGCCCTCAACGGATTTTGAGTCCGCCGCGTCTACCGTTCCGCCACGTCCCCGCGGTGGCGCGATTCTAGCGCCGCGCTATGGGGCCAGAACCGCGGCGCCCGCGAGTTCTCCGGCCTCCAGGCGTTTGAGGGCCAGGTTGGCGTCCTCGAGGGAGTGGACCTCCGTATCGGTGGTGATGGGGATCTCGGCAGCGAGCGCGAGTAGCTCTTCGGCGTCGCGGCGAGTCACGTTGGCGACGCTCTGAATGCGCCGCTCCTGCCACAGGAGTCGGTAGGGGAACTCGGGGATGCGGTCGAGGTGGATGGCGTTCACGATCACGCGGCCCCCGGGTGCGAGAGCGGCAAGAGCGGCTACGACCACGTCGCCGATCGGCGCAAAGGTAATCGCCGCGTCGAGTGCCACCGGCGGAGCCTCCAGGGTGTCGCCGGTCCACGCCGCTCCGAGCTGCAGGGCGCGTTCGCGGTCGGCCTGCCCGCGAGAGCTCACATAGCAATCGATGCCGAGGTGGCGAGCCACCTGGATGGTGATCCTGGCGGAGGCGCCGAAGCCGTACAGCCCCAGCCGGGCGCCATCCGTGAGCTCCGTCAGGCGTAGCGCGCGATGCCCGATCACCCCACCGCAGAGCAACGGGGCCGCGTCCAGGTCGCAGAAGCCCTCCGGCAGGCGGAGAGCAAACTGGGCGTTGACCCTGGCGTGGGTGGCGAAGCCGCCGTCGACGTCCCAGCCGGTGAATCGCGCTCGTCGGCACAGATTCTCGCGGCCCTCACGGCACAGGTCACACTCACCGCACGCCCAGGCGAGCCAGCAGACCCCTGCCCGGTCCCCGATCTTCCAGCCCTGGACGCGGTCGCCGACCTGGGCGACGCGCCCCACGATCTGGTGGCCCGGCACCACCGGCAGCCGGTGCGCGCGGAGGTCGCCCTCGCACAGCTGGAGATCGGTGCGGCAGACCCCGCACGCGCTGACGCCCAAGGCGAGATCGGCCGGTCCGGGGGGCTCGGGCTCAGAGCCCTCGATCGCGAGAGGCAGCTCCCGGGCCGGGCGCGGTCGCCGGAGAACCGCTGCGCGCCCGGACACCATCACTCCACGTACTGGACGAGGATCGCCGCGGCGACTATGGCATGCGCGCTCCAGAGGGCCGTGCGGATCCAGTTGAGGCTCACCAGGCGCTGGTAGGCCTGTGTGATGAAGCCGTCGCTCAGCTCGCGGTGAATCGGCGCGAACACGAACAGGGTGAGCGCCGGCAGTGCGAGTGCGATGAGCAGGCCCGCCCAGGTCAGGTAGGCGGTGACCTCCTCCGGACGCCAGACCACGAGCGTGATCGCCGCGAGGATTTCGATCGCCCAGGGCGCCGCGATGAGCGCCGCGATGCGGCCTTGATGCTCAGACTCATATACGGGGAAGGCATCGGCGCCGACCTCGCGCAGGAGCGGGTAGTGGACGATCTGGATGGTCCAGATCATCCCGGCCATGAAGAAGGCCGCGGCGAGGTTCGCGAGGATCACGGCGAGGTCAGGGCTCATGCCGAACTCACTCGGAGGGTCGCGCCACGCCCTCCTCGCGGGCGACCTTCACGACGGCGCTGGCGACCGCGGGCGCGACCTTGCGGTTGAACACGCTCGGGATGATGTAGTCCGGATTCAGCTCGTCGTCGGACACGACGCCCGCGATCGCCTCGGCAGCCGCGACCTTCATGCCTTCGGTGATGGCGGTCGCGTGGCAGTCCAGTGCCCCGCGGAAGATGCCAGGGAAGGCCAGCACGTTGTTGATCTGGTTCGGGTAGTCGGAGCGGCCGGTGGCCATCACGCTGACGTGGGGACCGGCGATCTCCGGCATGATCTCCGGCACCGGATTCGCCATCGCGAACACGATCGAGTCCCTTGCCATGCGCTTGAGCTGATCGAGCTTCAAGGCGTCCGGACCGGACAGGCCGAGGAACAGGTGTGCGCCCTCGATCGCCTCGGTCAAGCCTCCCTGGACGCCGTCCGGATTGGTGTTCTCGGCGTACCAGTCCTTCATGGAGTTCATGTTCTCGGCGCGGCCCTTGTAGATCGCCCCGCGCGAATCACAGCCGATGATGTTCTTGACGCCGGCGTTCATGAGGATCTTCGAGCATGCGACGCCCGAGGCGCCGATGCCGTTGCAGACCACCTTCAGGTCACGGATCTCGTGGCCGGTGATCTTGCAGGCGTTGATAAGGGCGGCGAGCACGACGATTGCGGTGCCGTGCTGGTCGTCGTGGAAGACCGGGATGTTGAGCATCTCCTTGAGGCGATCCTCCACCTCGAAGCAGACTGGCGCAGCGATGTCCTCGAGGTTGATTCCGCCCCACGCAGGTGAGATCGCCGCAATGGTCTCCACGAGCGCGTCGGCGTCCTTGGAATCGATACAGATGGGGTAGGAGTCCACGCCGCCGAACTCCTTGAAGAGCATCGCCTTGCCCTCCATGACGGGCATTCCGGCCGCGGCGCCGATGTCGCCCAGGCCGAGGACGGCCGTTCCGTTGGTGATCACGGCCACCATATTGCTCTTGAGGGTCAGCTCGGAGGCTCGCCGCGGGTCCTCGGCGATCGCCTTGCTCACCCGCGCGACGCCGGGCATGTAGGCGATCGACAGGTCGTCGCGCGTCTCGAGGGGGACCCGCGAGACCATTTCGATCTTCCCGCCCCGGTGCATCCGGAAGGTGCGGTCGTACGAGCCGACCACCGTCACGCCGTCGACGGCATCGGCCGCGTCCAGGATGGCTTTCACATGGTCCTGGTCTGACGCATTTACCACGAGCTCGCGGGTCACCGAGCGGTGCCCGTGGTCGACGATGTCCACCGCGCCCACGCTTCCGCCGACTTCACCGATGGCGGTGGCGAGTTTCCCGAACAGACCGCGCCGGGTGGAGTCGATCTCTGCGCAGATCGTGACGCTGTGCTGAGCGCTCGGCGTGGTGGCCAAGAGCGATCTCCTCATGGGTTCAGGTACAGCCGGGCCCGAAGGATAGCCATCCGCCGCGCCGGGCTACACTCGCGGCGATGTCGGAGGACGGTCGACCCCAGCAGCCCGAGGCGGCCCCGTCCACCACTACCGGGCCGCTTCTGCTGATCGACGGCAACAGCCTCGCGTACCGGGCGTTCTTCGCCCTTCCGGATTCGATCGCGACCGCCGATGGCGCGCCGACGAACGCGCTCTACGGCCTGGCCTCGATGCTGATGAAGATCTTCTCCGATCAGCACTTCCGCGCCGGTATCTGCTGCTGGGATGCCGGGGGCAAGGTGTTCCGCCACGAGCGGTTCCCCGAGTACAAGGCGGGAAGGGCGGCTACGCCGGATCTGTTCCGAGAGCAGTCGCCGCACTTCCGTCCGCTGGTGGAGGCCTTCGGCCTGGTCAACACGGAGCTTCCCGAGTTCGAGGCCGACGACATCATCGGGACGCTCGCCACCCAG
>JAOTZF010000195.1 GCA_029861485.1 Thermoleophilia bacterium
GGCCCTCGCGGGGACCGAGCACGAGCCCACCCTGCTGCCGCTTACCGACGTCATGTCCACCGGCTGGCACGGGCTCGTAAGCGCCGACATGCAGCCGGGGCAGCGCGTCGTGGTGATCGGTGACGGTGCGGTGGGGCTCTCCGCGGTTCACGGTGCATCCGCCAAGCGGGCCGAGGAGGTCATCTGCATCGGCCATCACCAGGAGCGCCTGGACGTGGCGGAGCAGCTCGGCGCCACGACGATCATCAACAGCAGCGACGATCAGGCGATCGCCGCGCAGGTCGCGGAGCTGACCGCCGGCCAGGGCGCCCACGTGGTCGTCGACTCGGTCTCGAACACGGCGTCGATGGCGACCGCCCATGCCACGGTGCGGCTCGGTGGCACGATCGCCAGCCTGGGGACCGACCACTTCGCCGGCAACACGCCGGAGGTGAACTGGAGGGACCAGTTTCTGCGCAACATCACGATCACCGGTGGCTTCATCCCAATGGGCCGCTACATCCCGGAGTTGCTCGGCGAGGTGCAGGCGGGTCGGCTCGATCCGGCTCCCGTTCTCTCGCACACGCTTGCCCTCGAGGACGCCCCTGACGGCTACCGTCGGATGAACGAGCGCGCCGAGGGCGTGATCAAGGTTGCGCTCACCCCCTGACTCCACGAGGAGCTCCACGTGGCCCCCGCCGTTGACCCGCTGATCGATCGCTGCCGTGCCGCCGGGCAGCCGGCCCTCGCCGACGCGCTCGCCGCCCTCCAGGGCGACCCTCGGGAGCGGCTCGCCGCCCAGGTCGCCGAGATCGACCTCGAACTGGTCGCCGAGCTCTGTGAGCGGTTCGTCGGCAGCGAGGAGTCGCACCAGCTCGGCGCGGTAGAGCCTGCGGACGCGATCGCGCTGCCGGAGACGGAGGTCGACCGGCAGCGCGATGAGATCGCGCGCGAGCGCGGTGAGCAGCACCTCGGGGAAGGCAAGGTCGCCCTGGTGCTGCTGGCGGGCGGGCAGGGCTCCCGCCTCGGCTTCGAGGGGCCCAAGGGAAACTTCCCCTTTGCCCCGATTACCGGCAGGACGCTGTTCGACTTTTTCGCCGCACGCATCGACGCACTGCGCATGCGCTACGACACCGCTCTGCCGTGGTTCATTATGACATCGCCGGTCAACGACGCCATCACACGAGAGACCTTCGCCACCGCGGACTACTTCGGTCTCGACCCTGACTCCGTGCATTTCATGGTGCAGGGCACGATGCCGGCGGTCGACGCGACCGCCGGACAGATCCTGCTCGAGGCGCCGGACCGGGTCTCGGTCTCCCCCGATGGGCACGGCGGTCTGCTTGGCACGCTGCGTCGCTCGGGCGCGCTCGATCTGATGGCGGACTCGGGAATAGAGACGCTCTTCACCTTCCAGGTCGACAACCCGTTGGTGCGAATCGCGCGGCCGCAGTTCCTCGGTCACCACCTCTTCGCCGGCGCCGAGATGTCGAGCATCGCGGTCCGTAAGACCGTTCCCGAGGAGAATGTCGGAGTGATCGCGAAGATCGACGGCCGCGCCGGCGTGATCGAGTACAGCGACCTCCCTGCCGCCCTGGCCAATCAGCGTGAGGCGGACGGGCGTCTCAGCTACTGG
Source organism: Thermoleophilia bacterium (assembly GCA_029861485.1). Lineage (GTDB taxonomy): Bacteria > Actinomycetota > Thermoleophilia > Miltoncostaeales > Miltoncostaeaceae > CAMYIK01. The sequence goes on from JAOTZF010000195.1 coordinate 1,616, forward strand.
GCGGGTTCCATCGCGATCCATTGCATCGAGCGCGGCTTCGTCGAGCGGCTCACCGACGGCCGCCTCGGGCTGCCCTTCCACCGCGCCCTCAAGAAGGTGCCCCACGTGGACGCGTCAGGTCAGCTCGTGGACCCCGTGGAGCCCAACGGCATCAAGTTCGAGACGTTCCTCTTCGACGCACTTCCGCTCGCCCACGCCAGTGTCACCCTGGAGGCGGCTCGCGAGGAGGAGTTCTCTCCGATCAAGAACGCCGAGGGCGTCGACTCGCCGCAGACCGCACGGGTCCACATGAACAGGCTCTATGCGCGTTGGTTCGAGGCGGCCGGAGTGCCCATTCCCGTCGGCGCCGATGGGGAGCCCGTCGATCTGGAGATCGATCCTCGCGTGGCGCTGAACGCCGACGAGCTTCGCGATGCTCTGCCCGACGACTTCGAGGTCACCGGGCCGACGGCGCTCGGCCTCAGCACGATGGTCGAGGGCTGATCAGCCGGCCCGCGGCCACGAGGTGACGTAGGGCCAGGGGCGCACCGGTCCGCCTCCTCCCGGATGGATCTCGAAGTGCAGGTGAACGCCGGTCCCGCGAGCCGACCCCGAGTCACCCGCGTAGCCGATGACGGTGCCTCGCGATACCCGTGCGCCCTCCCCGGCGACGTCGGCGAACGACTCCAGGTGCGCGTAGTAGTAGGTGGTCCCCGCGTCGTCGCGCAGCCACAGTCGCCAGCCCCCGAGACCGTTCCAGCCAACGCGAAACAGAGACCCGCCGGCCACGGCTACGAGCGGCGTGCCGCGCTCGGCGAACAGATCGATGCCCTGGTGGTATCGCCCTCCCGGCCGAGAGAAGAGCCAGTCGTCTGTGAAGCGGGTCGGGCCGGCGATGGGGAACAGATGGCTGCCGCCGGGAAGCGGAATGGCCGGTGCCGCTGCGGCCGAGCGCGGTACGGAGGTGCCGGTCTGGCGCTTCAAGACCGCCTGGCGGCGCTGCCGGGCCCGCTCTTGCTCGAGTAGCTCCTTCAGCTCGCCGCGCACGCTGTCCAACACGTGCCTGCGAGCGGCGAGCAGCACCTGAACGCGCTCTCTCTGTGCCCGGGCGCGGGTAGCGCGCTCCTCGGCCACCCTCGAGTCTCGGGCGAGCTTCTCGTGCAACTGCCCGAGCTCCGTTCGTCTGCCACGGGTGGTCTTGAGCACCGCGGCGTCGGCCTGAGCGGTGCGATCGATCAGTCGGCTCGTCTCGACGATGTCGCCCAAGCTATGGCCGCTGACGAGCAACTCCGGCAGCGTCGGCTCCGGATTGACATAGAGCGACCGCAACCGCTTGGCGAGCCGCGCGCGGCTGCGAGCCAGATCGCGGCGCGCCGTCGCGAGATCGGTACGCGTCGTGCGCAACTCGCCCCGGATCTCCTCGGCCGCCATGATCGCCGAGTTGGCCTCGGCCGCCGCGGATCCTGCCCTGGCGTCCAGGATCGCGAGCTCGCGTTCGATTCGTTGCAGCTCGGCCTTCTTCTCGGCCGAGGTTGCGGAAAGCGCAGATGCCGGGACCAGCGCCAGGGCAACCGCGGCGATCAGAGTGGTGATCCGTGAGCGCACGATCACCGAGCCTCACGCTCCTCCCCCGTCCACTCAAGCCTTCGAGAGAAGGCTGCAACGCCGGCCGGGCCACGTTGCAAGCACCATCGCCGCGGAGCTACTGGCTCCGCAATTCGCTGGGCAGGGCGAAGAAGACGCCCTCGGAGCTCGGGGTCTCCTCGCCTTCGCGGTGGTAGCCGGCGTCTTGGAGTGCCTCGGCCACCTGCTGCACGAGCAGCTCCGGGGCAGAGGCTCCGGCCGTGAGCGCGACGCGCTGCTTGCCCGCGAACCAGGCCTCCTGCAGCTCCGAGGCGTTGTCGAGCAGATATGAGTCGGCTCCCGCGACCTTGGCCACCTCCACCATGCGGTTCGAGTTCGACGAGTTGCGCGAGCCCACCACGAGCACCAGGTCGGCACCGACGCTGACCGCCTGCTTCACGGCGTCCTGCCGGTTCTGAGT
>JAOTZF010000196.1 GCA_029861485.1 Thermoleophilia bacterium
CGGCGGGGATCCTGCGGAGGCGTTTGCCGCTCTCGGCGACCTGCAGGAGATCGTCAGCGAGCGTGCCGAGGCTGCCGATCCCGACAGCTCGTACACGGCTCGTCTGCTCGCGAACGGCATCGACACGGTCTGCAAGAAGGTCGGCGAGGAGGCCACGGAAGTGGTGCTCGCCGCCAAGGGCGATGAGCACGGTCAGATCGTCTATGAAGCGGCCGACCTGCTGTACCACCTCACCGTGCTGCTGCGCGCCACCGGCGTCAGCTTCGACGAGGTCGCGAGCGAGCTCGTACGGCGCCGCGCCCCGAGATGACCGACCTCACCATCCGGCTGCCGTCCGGGCAGGAAGCCGATCTGGAGGTCTCGCCGGGTCCAGAGCGGGTCCGCGAGCTGGCGGCGCGACACCGTCGGGTGCCGCTGGTGCATACCTACGTCGCCGACTGCGAGACGCCGGTGAGCGCGTTCTTGAAGCTGCGCGATGGCGGTCCCGCCTTCCTGCTGGAGTCGGTCGAGGAAGCCCAGCAGGTCGGCCGCTACTCGATCGTCGGCATCAGCCCGGAAGCGCTCGTCCGGGTTCGCGGCGAGCAGGTGACCGTCACGCGTTCTGGCGCTCCCGACGAGCACTCCGATGAGGACCCGTTCCTCGCGGTTCAGCGTCTTGTCGACGAGATGGATGTCGCTCCGCCCGAGGAGGACGTCTTCTTCTGGGGCGGCGCGGTCGGGTTCTTCGGCTATGACCTCGTTCGCCGGGTTGAACGCCTCCCTGACGTGCCGGACGACGATCTTGGCATCGACGATCTGTGTGTGGTGCTCACAGGGCCGGTCGCGGTGTTCGACCACCTTCAGCGCACACTCACCCTGGTGGCGCTGTGCGATGTCGCCACGGACCTCGAGGCGGCATACGACGACACGGTCCAGCGGCTCAGAGAGCTTCGCGCCCTGCTCGACGGGCCCATCCCCGCAGCGCGACCCCGCCGGCCCGGGCCGGCGGCCGGAGAGGTGTCGAGCAACGTCAGCCGTGAGGACTTCTTGAACGGCGTCGAGGCATGTCGCGAGTACATCTTCGCCGGCGATGCGTTCCAGGTCGTGCCCAGTCAGCGCTTCAGCGCGCCGATCGCGCTGGAGCCGTTCTCGGTCTATCGCGGGCTGAGGACGGTCAATCCATCGCCGTACATGTTCTACCTCGAGTTCGGCGATGTCGCGCTGGTCGGCGGATCGCCCGAGACCATGGTGAAGGTGCAGGACCGGACGGTGGAGATGAACCCGATCGCCGGCACCCGCTGGAGGGGAGCCGATCCCGCCGAGGATGAGGCTCTCGCCCGCGAGCTGCTCGACGACCCGAAGGAGCGAGCGGAGCACGTGATGCTGGTCGACCTGGGTCGCAACGACCTCGGCAGGGTGTGCGAGGTCGGGAGCGTGCGCGTGAGCGAGCTCATGCGCGTCCGCCATTACAGCCACGTGATGCACATCGAGAGCACCGTTCAGGGCACCCTCGCCGAGGGCCGCTCGCCGGTCGAGGCGCTGCGGGCGGCCTTTCCCGCCGGCACGCTCTCGGGCGCGCCCAAGGTGCGGGCGATGGAGATCATCGACGAGCTCGAGACGACCAAGCGAGGTCCGTATGGAGGGGCCGTGGGCTACGTCGGCTACAGCGGTAACCTCGACACCTGCATCACGATCCGCACGATCGTGTGCGTCGACGGCGTGGCCCATGTGCAGGCCGGGGCGGGCATCGTCGCCGACTCCGTGCCGGCGAGCGAGTACGAGGAAACCCAAAACAAGGCTGCTGCCCTATTTCGAGCGATCGAGGTAGCGGCGCGTCAGCCCGCCTGGTAGGCACTAGTCCCCATGATGCGCGTCGCGATCGTCGACAACTACGACAGCTTCACCTACAACCTCGTGCAGTACGTGGGTGAGCTCGGCGCCGAGGTGATCGTGCATCGCCACGACGCGGTGACCCCGCGTGAGCTCGAGGAGGCGTCGCCGAGCCATCTGATCATCTCCCCGGGGCCCAAGACCCCTTCGGAGGCCGGGATCTCCGTGGATGCGATCCGCCACTTCGCCGGCCGCATCCCCGTGCTGGGCGTGTGCTTGGGCCACCAGGCGGTCGGTGCCGCCTTCGGGGCGAGAATCTCCCGCGGTGAGGAGCCTGTGCACGGCAAGACCAGCAAGATCGAGCATGACGGCAAGACCATCTTCCTGGGTCTCGACAATCCCATGGTCGCGACGCGCTACCACTCGCTGGTGGTGGAGGGGGACCTTCCCGCCGAGCTGGAGTTGACCGCGTGGTGCGACGGCGACACGGTCATGGGGGTGCGCCATCGGGAGCTGCCGATCGAGGGCGTGCAGTTCCATCCCGAGTCCATTCTCACGACGGCGGGCAAGGATCTGCTGGCAAACTTCCTCGCGATGAGCGCCTGAGCGCGAAGAGTGCCGAGTCCCGTCATCTCTGCCGCTATCGATTCCCTGCTCGCCGGGGAGGACCTCGGGCGCCAGGGAGCCGCCGAGGCCCTCGAGGTGATCATGTCCGGCGACGCGGGCGAAGCCCAGACCGCGGGCTTCTTGATCGCCCTTCGGGCCAAAGGGGAGAGCGCCGACGAGCTCGCGGGCCTCGCCTCGGTGATCCGGGCCAAGGCGCAGGCGGTGAGCCCCGAGGTCGGCGACGCCGTCGACACCTGTGGCACAGGTGGCGGGCGCAGCACGTTCAACATCTCCACGACGACGGCATTCGTCGTGGCCGGCGCCGGAGTGCCCGTGACCAAACACGGCAACCGGTCCGCAACGAGCAAGAGCGGAAGCGCCGATGTGCTCGAGGCGGTGGGCGCTCGAATCGACCTGGCGCCCGACGCGGTGGCCCAGTGCCTCGAGCAGTCCGGCTTTTGCTTCATGTTCGCGCCGCTGCACCACCCCGCGTTCAAGCACATCGTGCCGGTACGCAAGGCGCTCGCCGTGCGCACGATCTTCAACCTCCTCGGCCCTCTCACCAACCCGGCCGGCGCGAAGCGTCAGCTGATCGGCGTGTCCGATCCGGACTACCTCGATCGCATTGCGCAGGCCCTCGCGGCCCTCGGCTGCGAACGAGGGATGGTGGTGCACGGGCGCGATGGCATGGATGAGCTCTCGACCGGTGCCGTGAACGACGCGGCGGTGATCGAGAACGGCGCGGTTACCCGCGAGCAGATCGACCCCGCGGCTCTGGGTTTCTCGGCGCCGTCGGAGGGGGAGCTCGCCGGCGGCGAGCCGGAGGAGAACGCCGCGGTGATGAGGGCCGTGCTCGGCGGCTCGGAGGGGGCGGCGCGAGACATCGTCGTCCTGAACGCCGCCGCCGCGCTCCGAGTCGCGGGCGTGGCCGACGACATGCGGGCCGGTGTCGCCGCCGGCGAGCAGAGCATCGATTCGGGCAGTGCCGCAGAGCGCCTGGATGCGTACGTCTCGGCCACACAACGACTGGCTGCCGCCTCGTAGATGGGCACGTTCCTCGAAACGGTCATCTCCGAGGTCGAGGCCGATCTCGGCGCGACCAAGCGCACTACCCCAGCCTCGTCCTTGGAGCAGAAGCTGGGCCCGGTCCCGCTTGGGC
>JAOTZF010000197.1 GCA_029861485.1 Thermoleophilia bacterium
CCTACGAGCACGTCCACATCGTCAACATCAACAACGGCGCCCGCCTGGAGACCTATGCGATCGAGGGCCCCTCCGGCGGGGGCGACATGTGCCTCAATGGCGCGGCTGCGCGGCTGGCCCAGCCTGGTGATCTCATCATCGTGCTGAGCTACGCGCAGTACGACGAGAGCGAGCTCGAGGGGTACGAGCCCACGCTGGTCCAGGTCGACGACCAGAACCGGCAGACCTCCCAGCTGGTCAGCGACACCATCCCCGAGGTCTGGGAAGAGTCGTAGCCCCACGGGGCCTCAGCGCGGACGAGATCCGCGCCCGCAAGGGCGGACGGCGTCTGGCCATGCTGACCGCATACGACTATCCGACCGCACTCGCCCTGGACGAGTGCGAACTGGACCTCGTCTTGGTGGGCGACAGCTTGGGCGAGGTAGAGCTCGGAATGGACTCCACCAGGGGCGTGACGCTCGCGATGATGGCCCACCACGTCGCGGCCGTCGACCGTGGGCTCAGCCGAACTCACCTGGTCGCCGACATGACCCTCGGCTCCGACTCGACGGTGCAGACCGCCGTGCTCAATGCCAGGACGCTCCGCGATGCCGGTGCGAACAGCGTCAAGCTCGAGGGCGCCAAGATCCCTCAGGTCGAAGCGATCATCGCCGCGGGCATTCCGGTGATGGGCCACGTCGGACTGCTCCCCCAGACCGCAGAGGTCTACCGGAAGCAGGGCACGACCGAGGCCGAGGCGGATCAGATCGTGGAGGACGCGCTCGCGCTCGACGAGGCCGGGTGCTACTGCATCGTGATCGAGGCGGTCGTCGCGGACGTTGCCACTCGGGTCACCGACGCCGTGACGGCCCCCACGATCGGCATCGCCGCCGGGGCGACGACCGACGGGCAGGTGCTCGTCTCCACCGATCTCGTGGGACAGCTGCCGGAGCCCCCGCCCTTCGTCACCCCGAGGGCGAACGTGCGCCAGATCGTGATCGATTCGGGTAGGGCGTTCGCCGACGAGGTACGCGCCGCGCAGTAGTGCACCACGGCCCTCTGACGCGAGGGCCGTGGTACCCGCGCTTGTTCAGATCGCCGGAGGGGCAGGCTGGTAGAACCAGACCGCGGCAGGCCCGAAAGCGCTGCCGCCAGAGGGATCAACGAGCACCCCATCGGTGGCGTTGCCCGTGACGTTGACCAGGTCATCGAGGAGGTCCCCGTTCACGTCCCCGACGAGCACCTCGCCGTCGGCGCCAAAGCCCTCGAGCCAAACGGAGTCGGTACCGAGCATCAGGCGCAGGCGTCGCCAGGCCCGTCGGGCCGGTTGGGAGGCAATTGTCATCGGCGAACTCGTTGGTCCGGAAAAGCCCGGGGGCGGAGAGAAGAGCGGGCCCATGAAGCGCCCTCACCGGAAGCACCTCGCGTGTTAGCGCGGGAGCTCACTCTCGGCGGATATCGGCCATCGAATCCGCACCGGGCGGCCGAAAATGACCGCCCGGGACGAGTTCGTCCTACTTTGAGCCCGCGTCGCTCCCTGCGGCGATCTCGCGGAGGTTAAGGGCCTCCGAAAGCGTTTCCTCCTCGACGCCGTGCTCGCGCGCTACCTCGCGCAGGGGCCGGCCGGAGGAGGTGGCCTCCTTCACGATCTCTGCAGCCTTGTCATAGCCGATGTACGGATTGAGCGCGGTGGCCGTCGCCAAGGTGTTCTCGGCGTGACGCTCCAGCATCTCGAGGTTCGGCTGAATCCCGTTGATGCACTTGTCGGCGAGCAGGTTCGAGGCCGAGGTCAAAAGGCCGATGGACTGCATCAGATTCCGCGCCATCAGCGGGATCATCACGTTCAACTCGAAGTTGCCCTGCATCCCACCTGCGGTGATGGCTACGTCGTTGCCGATCACCTGAGCGGAGACCTGGGCCACGACTTCCGGGATGACCGGGTTCACTTTGCCCGGCATGATCGACGAGCCCTTCTGAAGCTCCGGCAGGAAGAGCTCGCCGAGCCCGACACGCGGACCGCTGCCCATCCACCGCAGGTCGTTCGCGATCTTTGTCATAGACACCGCGACGACCTTCAGCGCCGCGGACGCCTCGACCAGACCGTCCCGGTTCGCTTGAGCCTCGAACGGGTCGGCGGGTGGACGGATCTCCAGGCCGCTCGCCTCCGACATCAGCGCGCGGACCTTCTCCGCGAAGTCTGGGTGGGTGTTCAAGCCCGTACCGGTGGCCGTGCCGCCGAGCGGGATCTGCGACAGGCGCGGCAGCGAGTCGCTGACACGGGCGTGCGCCTGGCGAACCTGCGCGGCGAAGCCACCGAACTCCTGCCCCAGCGTCACTGGGACGGCATCCATCAGGTGGGTACGCCCGGCCTTCACGATGTCCTTGTACTCCTCCGCCTTGGCCTCGAGCTCGCTCGCCAAATGGTCGAGAGCCGGCAGCAGGTCGTTCGAGGCGGCCTCCAGGGCGGCGAGGTGCACCGCCGACGGAAACACGTCGTTGCTGCTCTGCCCCATGTTCACGTGGTCGTTCGGGTGCACGGGCTCGCCGGCGATGTTTGCGATGACCTCGTTGGTGTTCATGTTCGACGAGGTACCCGAACCGGTCTGGAACACGTCAACAGGGAACTGATCGTCGTGGTCGCCCGCCGCGATCGCGTCGCCCGCCGCCGCGATCTTGTCCGCCAGCGCAGCGTCGAGCTTGCCAAGCTCGGCGTTGGCGCGAGCGGCCGAGCCCTTGATACGGCCGAGCCACCGCACGACCCCCGCGGGAATCGGCTCGCCCGAAACGGGAAAGTTGTCGACCGCCTTGCGCGTCTCCGCGCCCCACAGCTCTGCCATCGGGGTGGTACCTCTCTGTCGATGTGTGTCCGCGTGCCTTGCGGCCATGTGCAGCGTACCCTGGCCGCGGCAGCGCGCGAGAGCGTCAAACATCCCCATTGCCGCGCGCACCCCAAACTCCAGGTGGTCCATCGCCAGGCGCTCGTTCGGACCGTGGATGCCGTCATCGGGGAGACCGAAGCCGGTGAGGACCGTCGGGATCCCCCTTCCCGTGAAGGCCGCCACGATCGGAATCGAGCCGCCGGTACGAACCGGGACCGGTCGGCGCTCGAGCGCCTGTTCGAATCCGTCGGCAGCGGCCACCAGCACCGGATGCTCCGGGTCCATCACGGCGGCCGAGGCGGCCCCGTGATGGGTGATCTCCAGCTCGGCACCGGGAGGCACAGCCGCCCGCATCAGCGCGTCGAGACTCTCCCCGACGACCTCCGGGCTCTGCCCCGGAGCGAGTCGAAGCGACAGGGTCGCGGTGGCCGCAGCCGGGATGTTGGTCTTGACGGCGTGGGGCTCGCCGGCGGACAGACCGTGGACGTCGACGCTCGGGAGCGCGGTCGTGCGCTCGTAGAACGCGTCGGCAGCGTCGGCGTCGGCCACGAGAAGACCGGCCTCTGACAGCACCTGGCCGCCGTCGGGTAGCTCCTTCCACGCAGCACGCTCAGCCGCGCTCGGAGGAGCCACGCCGGCGTGAAGTGGCTCGGGGACTCGCCCGTCG
>JAOTZF010000015.1 GCA_029861485.1 Thermoleophilia bacterium
CACGGCTCTGGCTGAACGAGATGTAGGTATTCAGGGGGGTGTGCTTATTGCGAGCCGCCGTCTTTATCGCGGTGATGATCTGCCGCGTCACACACAGCTCCACGAAGGAACGGAACGAGGCCTCGCGCTCCGGGCGGTAGTCGCGCACTGCCTTGACGAGCCCGATCAGCCCCTCTTGAAACAAGTCCTCGCCCTCTCCGCCCACGAGGAAGTAGGAGCTGGCCTTCAGACGCACGAACGACCGGTATCGCTCGACGATCTTGTTCATTGCAGCGTCATCGCCGGCTCGAGCCCGTTCCACGAGGGCTCGATCTTCAATCTCAACTAGAGAATGAGCTCTGTTCGGCACCGCACCAGAGGCGCCGGTTTGCTGCGTGTTTGCAGTGCCACGGCCAGATCCTGGGAAAGCAATGGGTGCAGTACTCACTGTGACGGCTCCTACAGTGCGGCCCGAACTCAACCTTTACTCAAAGGTTGAGCCTTGAGATGGGGGCTTTATAGACCTCCCTTCGGACGTAAGTCAATGGACCTGGAGCCCTATTCGGCGCAATCCCTGTTGCAGAGCGATGAAACGCCGGCCACGGTGACGTGGACTCACGGGTGACGGCGGGCGATCTCGAACGCGAGCAGGGCTGCGGCTACGGAGACGTTCAACGAGGCGATCTTGCCGGCCATGGGAATGCTCACCGCGGCGCCGAGGGAGCGCTTGATGCGAGGGCGCAGGCCAGCCCCTTCGGCGCCGAGGACCACGACCGGGTCGGCGGGCCACTCGAGGTCCCGGTAGTCGACGCCGCTGTCCTGGTCCGCGCCCACGACAAGTCGTCCGCTCTCGGCGGCGTCGTGGACGAACGCGACGGGGTTGGCGACGCGGGCGATCTTCAGGTGCTCCACGGCGCCCGCGGACGCCTTGGCCACGGCAGGCGTGATTCCGGGCGAGCCGCGCGCAGGAAGCGCAATGCCCGAGAGCCCGGCAGCCTCGATCGAGCGGGCGATGGCGCCGATATTCCGCGGGTCCTGTGCGCCGTCCAGGCAAAAGACGGCTCCAGGAGAGCGCAGCAGGTCGGCCTCGGCGACATAGGGGTATGCATGGACCCGCGCGACCACACCCTGGTGATCGCCGGTCTGAGCGAGGCGGGACAATTCGTCCTTGCCGACGAACCGCACGGGCACATCACCGCCGAGCCAGTCCTCTCCCCGGAGGGACTCCAGGGCGTGCACCTCGTAGACCTTGCGGCGGCCGGCGGCCAGTAACTCCCGCACGGGATTGCGCCCGTAGACGAGCGCCGTCTGCCCGTTTCCGCTCATCGCGGGTAGACCTGCGGCCCCTCCGGGGTGTCACGCAACTCGAAGCCGAGCTCCAGGATCTGGTCGCGGGCGACGTCCGCCCGCTCGAAGTCACGGGCGTCTCGCGCGGCCTCACGCTCGGCCAGGAGATCTATGACCTCCGCGGGTACCGCGCCCTCACCCTTGGCGAGACCCGCGAGACCGAAGACGTCCAGCATCTCCACGAGCTCGCGCCTCACCTCCTGGAGTTGCCCGGCCGTGGGCCGGTCGCCCTCGACCGCTTGGTTGATGGCGCGAATGAGGTCGAAAAGCGCTGCAAATGCGCCAGGCGTGCCAAAATCGTCATCCAGCGCGGCATAGAAGTCGCGGCGCGCGGCCACCAGCGCACGAGCGAGCTGGGGGTTGGTCGCCTCGCCGGGCGAGCCCATGGCGCGATCTATCGCGCGCGCCCCGTTGCGGATGCGCTCGCACACCTCGGCGGCGTCTGCCAGATGCGCGTCCGAGAAGGGCAGCTTGCTGCGGTAGTGCGCCCTCAGGAAGTACGCGAGCACCACCTCGGCCGGCCACTCGTCGAGCACCTCGTGCAAAAGGGCGATGTTCCCGACGCTCTTGCTCATCTTGTCGCCCGAGAGCTCCAGCATCTCGTTGTGCATCCAGATCTGCGCCATCCGCTCGTCGGTGGCGCCCTCGCTTTGGGCGATCTCGTTCTCGTGATGAGGGAAGGCCAGATCGAGGCCGCCGCCGTGGATCTCGAAGTCGCGACCGAGCGCGGTCACGGACATCGCCGAGCACTCGATGTGCCACCCGGGGCGGCCGTCGCCCCACGGCGACTCCCACCAGGTGTCCTCGTCGGGCTTTCGGCCCTTCCAGAGCGCGAAGTCGAGAGGGTTCTCCTTGCCCTCGCCCGGCTCGTTGGAGACCATCTCGTCGAGGTCACGCCCCGACAGCGCTCCGTAGCGGGCAAACCGATCGACCCGGAAGTAGACGTCGCCGCCCGCCGCGTATGCGAGACCCTTGTCGACGAGGGTCTGGATGACGTCGATGATCTCGGGCATTGACTCGGTGACCCGGGGCTCGAGGTCGGGACGGCCGAGGCCGAGGCGGTCGGTGTCCTCGACGTACGCCTCGCTGCAATTCTCAGCGAGCTCGCTGCTTGAGATGCCTTGCTCACGAGCCGCGACGTAGATCTTGTCATTGACGTCGGTGAGGTTGGAGACGAACAGCGTGCGCATTCCACGCCGCTCCAAGAAGCGCTTGAGCACGCTGAACACGATGTAGGGGCGAGCGTTGCCGATGTGCACGCGCCCGTAGACGGTCGGCCCGCACGCGTAGATCCGCACGACGCCCTCAGGCCCCGGCGTCACCGGCTCCTTCTGCTTGCTGAGCGTCGAGTAGATCGCGACTGCCTCGCTCACGACCCCTCCACGAGCGCCACGGCCTGGCACATGATGCCCTCTTCCCGGCCGGTGAACCCGAGTCCTTCAGTGGTCGTTGCATGAACGCTCACCGGCGCGCCGACGATGGCGCCGAGCGTCTCCTGCATCGCGTCGCGATGGGGGCCGATCTTCGGCTGCTCGCACAGGACCACCAGATGAGCATTGATCACCGCAAGCGACTTCGCGGACAGCTCGTCCATCACCAGCGCCAGGAGGCGGGCGCCCGAGGCACCCTCCCACTCCGGCTCGCCCGGCGGGAAGTGGTGGCCGATGTCCGGCAGGCCCGCTGCAGCCAGCAGCGCGTCGCACAGCGCATGGGCCGCGACGTCCGCATCGGAGTGGCCGACCAGACCGGTGTGGTGCGGCACCTCCACCCCGGCGAGCACCAGCGGCCGATCGGCGCCGAATCGGTGAACGTCGACGCCCGAGCCGATCCTCATTCCCATCGCAGCGACACCTGGCTGGGCTCGCGAGCGGCGAACCGGGTGATCGTCTCGTAGCCCGCCCCGCGCAGCGCCGCGACCGTGGTGGGGTAGTCGCTGCCGACGTCCTCGGGCCGGTGCGCATCGCTTGCCAGGGTGACCGGCACGCCCGCCGCCCGGAACTCGGCGAGTAAGCCTGGCTCGGGGTAGAGCTCGCGCGGCTTCTTGCGCAGACCAGCCGAGGAGCACTCGACGGCGATGCCGGTCGCCGCGATGGCCGCCACGGCGTCCATGACCGCGGCGCCGACCTCATCAGGCAGGTTATGGCCGAAGACCTTGGGGAGGTCAGGATGGGCCAGCACGTCGAAGAGCCCGGACTCGGCGGCGGCAACCAACTCCTTCAAGTATGCCTGCCATACCTCAACACCATCGTGGTGGTCCCACATGGGGTAGTCGGGATGGTCGATCGCCAGCTCGCCGACCCAGTGCACCGAGCCCAGGACGATGTCGAAAGGCCGCCGCTCGAGGAAGCGGGCGATCTCCTCGGTGCGATCCGGCAACCAGTCCATCTCGACGCCGACGATCACCGGCAGGCCGGCCCGTTTCGCGGCCCCGAGCGCCTCGCAGTAGGCGTCGATGTCCTCGGTCGCCTCTTCTCGCCACCACGCGTTCGCATGCCAGTCACGCGCCTCGGCGAAGCGGTGGACGTGCTCGGTGAAGGCGATCTCCTGGACCGCGCGCGAGCGGGCATGCTCTACATAGCGCTCGATCCAGCCGGGGGACAGGTAGCCCCCGTACTGATCCCAGCGATGGGCCCCACCGCGGCGAGCCTCCTCGCCGTCGGGCTGAAGATGCATGTGGTAGTCGGTCAGCACCGGGCGGGACCCTAGCGTCACGCGCGCAAGTTGCGGGCCTCCAGTAGCTGCGCGACGATCTCCAGATCGCTCGGCGTCGTGACCTTCTGGTTGGGCAACACCGACGGCACCACCCGAACCGCGCCACCCATGGCCTCGACCATCGCCGCGCAGTCCGTACATGTGTCGATGTAGTCGCCCTCGAGCGCCACCTCGATCGCACGCGCGAATGACTCGGTGCGGAAGGCCTGCGGCGTCTGGGCGAGCCAGTGCACCGAACGATCGATGGTCTCGACGATGTGCAGGTCGTCATCGGTGCGCTTGATCGTGTCCGCCGCAGGTGCGGCGATGATCGCACCGTCGGCATCCTCGATTCCGGCGAGCACCATCGAGATGTGATCGGGGCTCAGCAGGGGACGAGCCGCATCATGGACCAGGATCCGATCAGCGCCCTCGGGCACCTCCCCGAGCCCTGCCGCCACCGAGCGACCTCGAGACGAGCCGCCCGTCGTCATTGCGAGTAGCTCGGCCGTCTCGCCGAGAGCCATCCCCATGGGCCGCTCGTGTCCGGGAGGCGCGACCACCACGATGCCATCCACGCGGTCCGAGGCGTTGAGAGCCCAGATCGACCACGCGACGAGCGGGCGGCCGGCCAGCGGAATCAACGCCTTCGGCATGTCGGCGCCCATTCGCGTACCCGAGCCGGCCGCAACCACGATGGCGACCGTCGTCATATGCTCACGCCGAAACAATCGATCAGCGAGATCCTAGGGACGTGGCGGCACATATCGGCACATCGGGCTGGGCCTACAAGGAGTGGAAGCCCGACTTCTATCCCCAAGATCTCCCGCAACGGCTCTTCCTGCAGCACTACTCGTCGGTGCTGACCGGTTGCGAGATCAACGCGACCTTCTACCGCCTGCAGGCCGAGTCCACGGTCTCCCGCTGGGCGGAGGAGACGCCGGAGGATTTCCGGTTCGCCGCCAAGATGCACCGCCGCCTGACTCATGGCCGCGATCTCGCCGAGGACGAGTCGTGGTTCGCGTTCCTCGATCAGTTCATGGCGCAACTCGAGCCGCTCGAGGATCGCCTTGGTGCCCTGCTGGTCCAGTTCCCACCGACCCGCCAGCGCGATGACGCGGCCCTCGCCAGGTTGCTCAACGCGCTGCCGGATGGAATGCCGCACGCCGTCGAGTTTCGGCACGAGAGTTGGTTCGACCCCGCGGTGACCGAGCGCGTCACCAAAGCCGGGACGGTCTGCTTTGCCGACACCACCGGAGCGGTCCCCGCGTCGCTGCCACCGGGTCCACTCGCCTACGTCCGCCTGCGGGGCGAGCACTACGACGATGACCAGCGCGAGGGCTGGCACCGGTTGATCGGTCGCGAGGCCGAGTCGCGGCCTGTCCTGGTCTTTGCCAAGCACGAGGGCGTGCCCGCCGGCGACCCGCGATGCGGCGTAGGTCTCGCGCAGTGGCTGCTTTCACCCTCCCCGTAGAGCCAACGCATCGGCGCTCGATGCGCCGATGTCGGTAGCGGGAGAGTCGCCTCCAGCCCGCCGGACATCCGCGGGTGGGGGTGGAGATTTCTCGCCGGAAGCACCACCCCGTAGAGATCGCTCTAAAAAGAGCGGCCTTCACGCACAAAATGCCTGCAGAAACGCCCCTCCGGGCGTCAAGCTCGCGGACGCGGCAGGACAACTACCGGCTCGTCCAGTGATCCGATCGACCATCGGGGAAAGGATTCTCCCCGTCGCGACCCGCACGAATCGCGACGGAAGGAAGTGACAGGGACGTCAGTCCAGTGGACGGCACGGACGCCGTCCCGGACCCCCCAAATCAGAGCGCGACCGCTACCCCCTTGCGTTCGCGCTCTGAGTCCCACGACATCAGGTATGGCCCATGCTTTCACGCACCTCGCGCATCAGGCGCACCCCCCTGCTCGCCGCTCTCGGAATCGGAGCGCTCACCCTCATGGCGCCCGCGCAATCGCTTGCCGGACCGCTCCACTCCATCGCCACCGGTCCCACGGGACTCTCTCTCCAGTCCGGCAACTTGGTCGCGAGCCTCGGTGACAATTCGATCCGCACGACCGGACCCTTGAGTGCGGGCAACCGAGCCGGCTTCCGCTACTGCCCACCGTGGGCCAACTCCACGGTGCGAACCCTGAAAACGCGCTCGACGCGTTGGCACAGCACACCGCACGTGGGCTATCTGCGCGTGCTCGGCGCCGGCGGCGAGGTCGGCAGGATCACCGATGCCCAGCAGGCGTACCTGGACCCCGTTCGCACCGACTCGTGGAACGTCGACAGCCGCTGCGCCACGCTCGAGTTCTATGCGTCCGGCGCTCGAAGCCACGCCGGGATCTGGACGGCCCAAATCGTGGGCGCCGCCGTCGAGGACCAGCAGGGGCCGAGCGTCACCGGCGTCAGCGCGGCGCAGGGCTGGATCATGGGAAGCTCCACGCCCATCACCCTCGACACCGCCGACAACGGCCTGGGCCAGCAGCCGGTGTCCGTCTCGATCGGCTCGGTGCTCACAAACGCGGGAAACCTCGCCAGCGGCCGACGCACCGTCAACGCCGGCCTCGGCTCACTACCCGACGGCCAGCACGCGGTGACGGTCACCCGCACCGGCTTCGGCTGGCCAGCCCAATCGCGCTCCACTCAGATCAAGATCGACCGCACTCCCCCAGGCGCTCCGTATCTTTCTGCGACCACGACCGCATGGACCTACGTGCCCGTAGACATCTCGGCGCCACAGACCGCCGATGGCACCGGCAGTGGCTGGAAGGAGAATCAGTTCTCCATCGACGGTGGACCCTGGGCCGCGAGCAGCGGCCCGAGGCTCACGGAGAACGGAATCCACGCCGTCGCAGCGCGAGCCGTCGACCACGCGGGCAATGCCTCGGCCGCGAGGTCCCTCACGGTCAAGATCGACCGCGACAATCCCTCCGGCAGCCTTACCAAGGCGAGGCGGGTCGCAACCGGAGCCGCCGTCGCAACCGTCGCGGTCTCGGATTCGCTGTCCGGAGTGCGCGCGTGGACTCTGCTCGGCGGCGACGGCGCGATCCTCGCGACGGGGACCGGCCCTGGTCGGGAGGTCGTGATCACGGGCCTGCTCGGCGTTCACAAGCTGCGCCTGGTGGCTGAGGACATCGCGGGCAATAGTGCTGAGGTCGCGAGCGCGAACGTCGACTTCGGCCAGGGCGCAATGCGGCCGGCGCCGCCGCCCACTCTCCCGGCTGACCTCGGACCCGCGCCGCAGCCAACCAGGCTTGGAGTGCCGGTCACGGGCTTGGCAGGTGCCCGTGTCCAGAAGGGCACACCCCTTCCATTCTGGGTCCGCTCGATCCGTGGCGTCGGCCCCCGGCGTGCGTACGCCCTTGGCGGCAACGCCATCCGGCTGAGGCTCGCCGGCGTGAGCCGCCGCGCCCGGATAGGGAGGCGTTACGTCCCGCTGGTTCGTGTGACCGGCAACACGGGTCGTCGGGTCGTCACCGGGCGATTCACGACGACCTCCGGCTCGCGGCTCCCCTATCCGTATGTGGTCGTCCGGAACCCGAGTGGCGACATCGTCCAGACCCGCCGGGGTGGCAAGCGCGGAAGCTTCCGCCTCACCGTCGACAAGGCGAAGCCGGGGAAATGGACCGTCGCGCTCTGGGGACGTCCCGAGCGGCGCTTCACCATCCTCGTTCGGCCAGCGGCGCGATTGAAGACGTCGCTCAGGAAGACGACGCTCAACCGCCACGCGGTCCTCAAACTCACGGGACGCGTTACACCCGCCAAGGACAGCCGTGGCCGCGTGGTGCAGCTCCAATGGCTTGACGAGGGTCTCGACACGCCGAAGTGGAAGCCGATCGTCAACGCGCGGATCAACCGCCAGGGCAGGCTGCTGCTGCGCTACCGGTTCCGTCGTGCCGGCGGCTACTCGGTGAGAATGCGGGTCGTGGTGCTCGGGTCCCCCGGCAGCCCGACCCTCCGCACCGCTCCGCACGCCATCACCGTACTTCCCTAAGGCGACCCCTCGCCGACTCGGCGCGGGCGACCACAAGGAGCGCCAACGGAGCACCGGCTACCTCTCTGCGCCCGAGCCCGGATGACACATGCCGAGCATCTCTGTTAGAGATGCTCGGCATGTGTGAGGCAAAAACCGCCAGGTCGCGACCGAGGGCTGCTTTTGCAGTGGGTTCAGCTGCAGCGGACGGTCGACAAGCGGCGGCGGTCGCGCGCGCGTGGCCGAGCGACCTGTGGTGAGCTCCCGGGGTAGTAACGGGCAGGACGATCGCGAGGGGTCGATCCGCCGAGGCCGATGGGACGTCCGCAATACGTCCGTGGCAACGCGATTGGCGCTGTCGGTGCTGCTCGTGAGCGTCACCTCGCTCATCATTACGGCCGTGGTCGGGATCACCCTCGTACAGGGCTCGGCCGAGGACGAGAGGCAGGGACGTCTGCCTGCGGCGCGCTCGGCGACCGCCGCCGAGATCGAGGGCTTCTTCGCGTTCAACCAAAACCAGGTGGCCCGGCTGTCCAGCAGCGAGATGTTCGTCGATGCCGTGCAGGAGTTCTCTGCCGCTTTCGACGAGCTGCCCGACCCGGCCAGCGCTGCGGAGCAGCGCGAGCAGAGAAAGAGGCTCGCCGCGTACTACCTCGACGACTTTCTGCCCGTGCTCGAAGAGCGACGGGGCGAAGGGGTGCCGCCCCTGACCTTCTGGGTGCGCAGGGATGCCGGCGTCGCCTTGCAGGACACCTACATCGCCTCCAATCCCTTCCCCTTCGGCGAGAAGGACCTGCTTACCGACGGCGAGGACGGCAGCGAATGGACCGACGTGCACCGGGAGTTCCACCCCACGTTCCGGGATATCGTCAACCGGTTCGGATTCGTCGATCTCCTCCTGATCGAGCCGGAGACCGACACGGTCGTGTACTCCACGGCGAAGGAGCCCGACTTCGCGACGAGCCTGGACGCCGGGCCCCATAGCGGATCCGCGTTGGCCCGGCTGGTGGACGGCATCGAGGGCCAGGGTCGTCCCGGCGATGTCTTCGTGACCGACTACGAGATCTACGCCCCCTCTCTCGACGCCCCGGCGAGATTCATGGCCGCGCCGCTGTTCAACGGCGACGAGCTGGTCGGCGTGCTCGCCGTGCAGATGAGTACCGAGGCCATCAACGCGATCATGACCCGGAGCTGGCGTGAGCCCGGGCTTGGAGGGGTCTTGGGCGAGACCGGCGAGATCTATCTCGTCGGTCCCGACGAACGCATGCGCTCCGACTCGCGCCTGTTCCTGGAGGACCAGGCCGCCTATCTCGAGCGCATCGACGCACTGGAGCAGACCGAGGCCGGCGACCGCAAGCAGATCGAGTCCCAAGACACGACGATTCTCTTTCAAGAGGTGGACAATGACGCCGTCGATGCGGCGTTCGGGACGGACGATGGGCTGCTCGAGACCTCCAGCTACCTGGGGCGCGACGTCTTCACCGCCTACGAGCCCCTGAACGTCGAGGGTCTCGACTGGGTCATCCTCGCCGAGCAAGAGCGAAGCGAGGTGACAGCGCCCGTCGACGACTTCCGCACCGAGGCGTTGATCCTCACCGCGGCCTTCGTCGTGGCACTGACGTTCCTCGCGGTAATCTGGGCCAACGCGCTCATCAGTCCGGTACGCGCCATCAGCTCGGCCCTGCGTCGGGTGCGCCAGGGGGACCTCGACGTCGAGGTCCCCGCCCGGGGGGCGCGAGAGTTCCACGAGCTTGCGGACGGATTCAACGAGATGGTCTCCGATCTGCGCATGCGCCACTCGCAGGTGACCACGGCGACCGAGGAGAAACGGGCCCTGCTTCAGAGCCTGCTACCGAGCGCCGTAGCTCGCGCCGTGGCCGCGGGCGATCGCACGCTTCTTGACACCGTCCCGCAGGCCGCGGTGGCCGTGATCGTGATCGACGGACTCGGCGAGCTCGTCCAAGGTCGGTCAGTCGAGGAGAGTCGCGAGGTGGTCAATGCGTTGGTCAACGAGCTCGATGACCTCGCGGGCGTCAACGGCCTCGAGCGGGTCAAGGTGGTCGGCGACACCTACTACGCAGCCTGCGGCCTGGCCGCGGCCCACCTGGATCATGCCCCGCGCGCCGTGAGCTTCGCCCTCGAGGCCCGCGCCGCGGTCGGTCCGATCGGAGAGGCCGCCGGGCTGAAGCTGGATCTGTCCGCCGGGATCCACAGCGGCACCGTCACCGTGGGCCTCACCGGAGGATCGCGCCTGGTCTACGACCTATGGGGAGAGACAGTGAGCACAGCGCACCATCTCTCGCGCGTGGCGCGCCCGGGAGAGATCCTCGTCTCGGGTGAGACGCGAGAGCGCCTGCCGGCGCACCTGGTCACCGTGGAGCGAGATGAATTGGTGGGAGACCACACCGTGTGGGGGGTCGAGGTGGCGCACGTCACCGATACCGGCGGCGCAGAGCAATGAGCGAGATCCTCGACAGCTCCAGCGCAGTGTGGGCGATCGTCATCATCATCTTCCTGCCCGCGCTGATCATCGCGTTCGGCGAAATCAGCGAGCGGCTCCGCCAGCGCCAGTCCCCGTTCCAGCAGGCTGTCGCGACGGTGCGAACCTCGGTACTGCCGATACTCGCGGTATGGCTCCTGGTCGTGTTCGGCTTCGATGCCGACCCCGAGAACGCCGCCGTGCGATGGCTCGCGACGGCGCTGCTGGTCGCAGGAATCGTTGCCGGCGCCCAGCTCGCGCGCGCACTTTCCCGCGTCTCCCGCAGCCGCTCTCGCGACTCGGGCGCCCGCCCCCTGCCCGAGCTGCTGCTCTTCCTACCGCGTCTGGCGATTGTGCTGGTGGGAGCGTGGCTGGTCTTCGTCGAGGTCTGGGGCTTCGACCTCAGCGGGCTGGCCGCCGCCCTCGGCGTCAGCGCGCTGGTGGTCTCTCTCGCCCTCCAAAGCACCCTCAGCGGGCTGGCGTCCGGGGTGCTGTTGGTGAGCGACCGGCCCTTCAGTCCGGGCGACTGGATCAAGGTCGGCGACATCGAGGGTCGGGTGATCGACGTCAGCTGGCGAAGCACCCGAATCCACGATCGCAACGGCGACCTGCTCGTCGTGGAGAACAGCAAGCTCGCGGGCGACACCATCGTGAACTACGACGAGCCGACCCGGGTGCACCGGGTGGTCGTTCCGGTCCAGGTCGCTTACTCCAATGCCCCGACCCGAGCGAAAGAGATGCTGCTCGCCGCTGCCGCCGGCACTCCGGGCGTGCTCGCAGATCCCCCGCCCGACATCCGGGTAGTACAGATCGACGATCCGCTGATGGGCTACGAGGCCCATCTCTGGGTCGATGACTTCACCATCGCCCCGCAGGTCTCAAGCGACTTCGGCTCGCTGGTCTGGTACCAGTCCCACCGCCTCGGCGTCCCGCTCCCGAGCCCGGCCTTCGACCTCTACCAACACGACCCGATTCAGGAGGCTGCCGACGCCGAGCTGACGAGCGAGGATCTGGCGCAGCGGATCCGGCGCGCGCCGATCCTCGCGGAGCTCAGCGACGAGGACATCGAGCGCCTTGCGAGCGACAGTCGGGCGGTCACCTATGCTCGCGGCGAGACGATCCTCGCCGACGAGGCCGAAACGCGGGACCTCTTCGCCGTGTGGCAGGGTCTCGCTCGAATGACCGTGCCGGGTTCGGACGGCGAGGGCCTTGGCATCGTCGACCTCGGGGCCGGCGACGTCTTCGGCCTGACGGGGCGTTCGCCCCAGTACACGACCCCGGCCATCGTGGCGGCGAGCGACTGCGAGATCATCGTGATCAGCGCCGAGACCGCCGGTGCGGTCACCAGTCGCAACCCCGAGCTCGCCAAGGCCATCAACCAGCTCGCAGTCGCCCGCCAGCGCCGTCTCGAGCGCGTCCACGCCGGTCCGGCCGGCGCCTCGGCCTCCGCGTTTCCAGGTCGTCACTCCGGCGAATCTGGTCGGGGCGATTTGGACAGGGGCGGGCCGACGTGAGCATGGGCGGCACTGAGGGCGCCGCGGCGCCAGGGAGCTCACTTCCGCGCGTGCGCGCGCGAACGATCGTGGCTGCCGTGCTCATCGGCGCCTCGCTGATATCGGTTGCCGTGCTCCTTGCTTTCACTCTCGTATCGGCCGAGGAGCTTTTGAACGACACTGCTCGCGACGAGTTGATCGACATCGGCGACTCGCGCGTCACCCGGATCGAGGACGGCGTCGCCAGGCTGAAGGCCGAGGCGGTTACGCTCGCCGCCGACCGCGGTGTGACTAGGGCCCTGAAGGATCTGACCAAGGGCTTCAACCAGCTCGATGATCCACTCTCGCCGAAGCAACGCGAGGAGCTCATCGAGACCTATCGCACCGGAATCCGTCGGGTCACGCCACCAGGTGTGCAAGCGCCCTCGCTGGAGAGCCTGGTCCCCGGCGACCAGCGCTCCCAGTACCTCCAGTACCACTACCTGACGAAGAACCCGCTCCCGCCCGAGCGCCGCTCCGAGCTCGATAAGGCGCCAGACGGCTCCACATACAGCACGGCGCACGCGCGCCATCACCCCACGCTGCGTGCACTCAGGGAGGCGGGCCTACCCGGGGACCTGCTGCTGATCGACGCCGAGAGCGAGCACGTCGTCTACTCGACCGATAAGCAGGCCGACTTCGGCACCGGGCTGCGAATGGGACCGCACCGCGAATCGGGCCTGGCGCGGGCCGTGCTCGACGAGCTGCAGAACGCCGGCGCCGACCAGGCGGTGTTCGTGGACTTCGACGCGTATGCCCCCGCGGGATTCACCCCGACCGCGTTTGCCGCCGCGACGATCCGAGAGGACGGCCGCGTAGTTGGCGCCGTCGCGGTCGAGGTGCCCGTCGGCGCGCTCACGGAGATCACGACCGCCGACGGCCAATGGGAGGACACCGGACTGGGCGACACGGGTGAGATCTACATCGTCGGGCCAGATCGGTTGATGCGCAGCGACTCG
>JAOTZF010000016.1 GCA_029861485.1 Thermoleophilia bacterium
GGTGCCCCCCTTCGAACGATGATGGCCGTCGGCACAAAGCTCTGGAAGCAGGGCCGAGCCATCAAGAAGGCCCGTAAGGCCGCACTGGGTCGATGATCGCCGGAAACGTGTAACTGCCAGACCATCTGAGCCGAAGACCGAGCGATGGCGACCGTCGCGGGTGATTCCTTGCCCGCGCTTCAGCTCCTCCGGCGGCGATAGCGCAGCCACCCGAGGAAGAACAAGAACAGGATCAGCGGAAGCGCCATCCAGTCGAGCATCGCTACCTCCTCCCCGGGCACGACTGAGGTGCGGGTGCCCGTGCGCTGGACGCTTGCAGCACTTCGGGGTCATGGGATCCGGGCACGCCCGACCCGGGGCCGCGGCATTCCCACAGGCGCGCCCGCCGCTTGGAGCTCGCGTCAGCTGCCACCTGGCGCTGACCCACAGTCACTCAGCGGCGTCGAGTGCGCGACAGCGGTCGGCGAGCTGGGCTCCCCACCTCCTGGCGCGTTCCCGCTCGCCCTCCATCAAGGGCCCGTTGGAGTCCTCGACCAGAAAGCTCTCGGGCTCGCCAAGCGCCTCATAGCGATGACGGCGAAGCTGCTTGGCGATTCCCTTGGCGGCCGAGCCTGTCAGCAAGGCGGGTTTGTCCAGCCGCGTGTCGAAGGCGGCGGCGAGGCGGCCCGCACCGGTCTTCGGCATGCGGCTGAACCATTCGCGCAGCCCTGGGCCGGTGGCGTCGGGCTCCATCTCGAGCTCGTCGTCCGTCGCGGCCGCCTCAGCCGCAGCTGAGCGACTGGTGGGTCTACTCATGCCATGCATGTGCGTCGGTCCCCCGATCACCAGGAGCTCGGCGTCTGCGACGGCCTCCGGGGCGACATGGGCCACAGACCCCAGCTCCACCTCGCCCAGGGAGTCCAGGCCCTCGGCAATCGCCTCGGCGATCTCGTGGGTGTTGCCGAACATCGACTCGTACACGACAAAGGCCTTCACAGCAGTTCTCCTTCCTGGTGAGCGTGGTGGCAGAGATCACGGACGTACCTCGTGCGAACGGATCGGGAGCGCCGGGGATCTCGTCGGATCATCGACCGGGGGTGTGCACAGTCAGCTCCACCCTGCCGTCGCCGCCCTCTACGACCGATTCGAGCACCACACCCACGCCGGGGGCGTGGTACTTGTCCTCGACGACCTCTGGCTCCAACGGGTTCCACTCCCTGATCACCACGATGTCGTCGAAGTCGCCGGCGGGAGTTGTCTCGCTCGCCCCGATCTCGACGACCTCGCCCAGGTCTTCGGCTTCGCCCTCGTAGTACTCCTGCCGGTAGGCGTCGCCGACTTCCGGCTGAGCCAGCATCAGAATGCCCGGTAGCGCCCCATCGACTCCCGCCTCCCATGAGCCCTGGGTACTGACGACCTCGCCGTCCTCGAACTCCTTGGAGTCCTCACCCAGGTACCAGACGTTCCCGTCGCGGTCCTGCGCGAACCAGTCGAGGGTGTCCTCGATCAACTCGTCGTCTGCGAACACCGTGTCGCGCACTACCGTCGCGGAGATCCCCATCACCTCCCGACGTTCATCGGTCACGACGACCTCGATCCGCTCGGTCTCGCCATCCTCGACGCCTTCATACACCCATCGCGCGCCGGGCTTCAGCGGCAGGTAGGGGTTGTCGATCGCCTCCACGAAGGCGGCGGAATCGATCACCGGCGCGTATTCGCCGCCGTCTCCGGGGTCGATGACTGCTTCTGGTTCGCCGCCATCGTCGTCGCCGCACGCGGTGACAGCCGCGGCAAGCACCGCCACAACCGCGATCCACCCGACGAGTCTCGTCAATCGACGCCGATGCACCGCAGCCTCCTCGATTGCATTCGCCTCATTCGGTGACTCCCGATCTCATGATCGGCGGGTGCCGCTGACGACCGCTGACTCGCGGCTGCATGTAACCCCCTGGGTCGGTCAGAAGGCACCCGGGCAGGCACCGACGGCGTCTGCGGTCTCGCCGCTGTGGGCCGCGGGGGATCCGCCAGCCGGCGCTGTCGTCACCGAAGCAGGAGACAAAGATGCCGTTGCGCCGCACGTCCGTTGTCCGCGGCGCGCGCGGCGCGCTCGCGTGCTCCACCGCCGTGCTCGCAGGCTGCGGATCAAGCAGTTCGGCGGATGCAGCGTCTGCTGAGGCCAGCGAAGCCGAACTCGATCCTGCGAGGTTTCAGCTGCCTGAAGCACGTTCCTGCGCAGGAAATCGTCTGCGCAGGCTCGTACCGCTGCGGCCCCTAGGCGAGGACGAGGGCAAAGATCAAGATGACGACGAAAACGCTTTGAGCCGAGTGCACGACGATCCCCATCCAAGCGCTCTGGAACCGCCGCGACGGATAGGCGAAGAGGAAGATCCCGCTCACCATGGCGCTTGGGATCGCCCAGGGGATGTGCAGATGATAAGCGCCGAAAAGCACTCCGTTGGCGACCCAATCGCGCCGTCCAAAGACGCCACGCATTCGGGGCAGAAGAAGCCCTCGGAAGAGCAACTCCTCGCCGAGCACCGTGTTGAAGATCTGGAGCGCGACGATCAGCGCGAACCAGCCCCAGGCTCCGCTGAGGAACTGCTCGCCTCGCTCGGAGGTCACGAACTCGCCGAAGCTCCTCGTCGAGGGCCCCGGGATTCTCGGCAGGGCTTCAAGAATGCCCAAGAGGACCAGGAATGGGAGGACCCAGAGCCAGAGCATCCCGCCCACACGGCCCGTCCTCGGGTCGCGCGGCGCCTGCAGCCACAGCGCGCCTCGTACGCGCGACCATTGGAGGCCGCTCAACTCGTGCCAGATGAGGATGAGGACCAGCACGAACTGCCAGATGAGTCCCGCCGAGAGGGAGATCAGCAGTGCCTTCGCCAGCGGCTCATCGCCCCCGAGTTGATCCCCGAGCCAGGGAGCGAAGACCCACGCAAGCAGCCCCATGGGCGCGGCGGCCGTCGCCCAGACCGCGAGGATCCGAGTGAGCGTGTACTGCCTCACGTGCATTTCGTCGGACCCGCTCGGGCGCGCGATGGCCTCCGGTGTCATCGCCCCTTCCTCGGCCGACGGCTCCCGCGGTCCTGCGGGTGATCCCTCGCCGGACCGCACCTACATCCCTAGGTCACGGCTTCGCGGGTTGGCACCCGGACCGGCACCGAGCGGACCTGCGGGGTTCCCGTGTCGGAGGCGCCGGATGAGGCTGCGCGATAGCGCGCCCTGCGTCCAAGCAGGCCGGCCGGGAGCCAGGGACTCCGCCCGTCCCCCGGCAATCGTTCGCGAAAAGGGGGTGATCCCGGCGTGGGTGCGCAACCGCGATCAGAGCGGCCCGTTCGCACGCCCTGAACTCGCGACGCACGTCACGCGAGGCGGCCCCCGGGGCGAATCCGCATCGAGCCTGAACGGATCATCGCGCCGGGCATCCTCCGCTACGAACCGGGCGGCCGATAGGTGACCTGACGACCGATCGCCTCGTCGATCTGTTCTGGCGTGAGGAGCTTGACCGTCTCGACCGTGGCGCCCCCGGCGGCGCTGACTTTCAGCGCCAAACCTGCTGCGGCCTCGTCATCGGGAAGGTCGCTGATCACATAGAGGTCGGTATCGCCTAAGGCATAGTGGATGGACTCGATCGTGCCCCCGACGCTGGCCGTGAGTTCGTTGATGGCAGTGACGCGGCTCGCGGCGCCCTTGCCAATGAGACCCTCCAGGCCCGCCTGTGTGTAGTTGGCTTTGAATAGGAACTTGGACATTTTGGCTCCCCCCTCGAGAGTCGATTACGGCCGGCCAGGCGGCACCGACCTGCTGCCAGACGGTGTCTCCCGACGCGGTCAGTGAGGTGATTTCCCCTACGGGCGTTGGGGAAACGCCGTCCTCTAGGTCTTCAGGAATCTCGATGTACCCCTTGTCGTCTTGGTGCGCCCGCTTCCCGGCTCGTAGCGCGCGGCAGAGTCCGGAACGAGATCCTCCAACGGAACCCAGCCGCCGGCCCTGAACGCCTCCAATAGCGCCGTGAAACTCCCCTGTTCACGCTCACCGTGGGGTTCTTCCTTGGCTGGTGTCGGATCGCCGCAGTCCGGGCAACGGCTTTGCCAGTTTCCCACCGTGGCGAGCCTCTTGGATACTGCTTACCCGCGAGATTCGCAGCATCTGGCAGAGTCGGCTCCGGCGGTCGATGGGGACGTAGGGCGGGCACTCGCTGCCCTCCAGCGGGCATGTCCGCCTTTGCCCCCGGTCGAAGCCGTTCTCCCGTCGCCGCTGGGCCGCGCTGCGGTGCCTCCGGATCGGTCGCGAAAAGCAGCCGCACAAAGCGCCGTCGTCCATGCCGAGGGGCCGCGAGGCAAGCCAACGGAGGCCAGACCGTGCGCTGGACGATCTTCTCGGGCGACTCGACCAGTTCGCGAGGCTGGCGAAGGCTCTAGTCCCCCAGCTGGGCGGCCCGACGCGCGACCGCTCTACTACCACGGTGCTACCGGTCTTCAACAGGAAGCTTCGCTCCCGACGCGGTAACGTCCCCCGGATATCCAGTGGGCCGTACAGGGATCGAACCTGTGACCTTGGGATTAAGAGTCCCCTGCTCTACCAGCTGAGCTAACGGCCCACGAGGATGCTAACAAGCACCCCTAGCCGCGGTGCCTGGACGAATGGCCTGCAGTTGGTCGCAACTACGGGGTGTTGGAGAGGCTAGTTGCCGCCGGCGCCCTCGGCGGGAATGGCCTCGGCCTCGCCGCTGGCGAGCTCCTCGAGGCGTTCCTCGATGCTCGCGGTGGTCGGGTCGTCGGGGTTGAGGTCGACGTACCTCTGGTACGCCAGGCTCGCGAGCTGGGTGCGGCCTGCCTGATCGGAGATCGTGCCGAGCTGGAGGAATGCCTCGGAGTTGTCCGGGTTGGCCTCCGTGAAGCTCGAGAGCTCCGCGATGGCGGCGTCGCGGTCGTTCTCCTGAAGATGAAGCGCGACCAACGTCTGAACGCGGCGTAGCTCCGTTGGGGCCAGCTCGACAGCCTTCTCAGCGGCCGTGATCGCCTCCGCCGGATCGCCGTTGGCTGAGTGGGCCTGCGCGAGGTCTTCCCACGCCTCGGCGTCCTGCGGGTTTTCGTCCACGACGTCTTGCGCCTCGGCGACCAGGTCGCCGGCACCCCCGGAGCCGCTATTACTGGCACCTGATCCGCCGCCGACGAGCACCAACCCCAGGACCACGAAGATCACTCCCACGAAGGCGATGGATGTCACTATCGCCACCACCTGCACGATGCGGCGGGTTCGCTTCTGGTCTAAGAGCACGCCGTCAAAGGTAACAAAGGCGACTCAAATGCCGGCATCTGGTGTCGGCGATTTCACCTCGACCGTGAGAGCCGCGCAGCTGCTCAGCTCTTCTCGTCGCTGTCGGAATCGACGTCGGTGTCGTCGTCGCTGCCACTGATGCCCTCGCGGAACTCCCGCACGCTGGAGCCGAGACCTCGGCCGATCTCCGGAAGGCGCTTTGCGCCGAAGATCAGGAGGACGATCACCAAGAGTATGAGGAGTTGGACTGGACTGATGCCGAACGGCACGAGAGTGTCTCCTCTGACGACAGAGCCGGGCGAGGTTAGCATGGCCCCATGTTCCGCCGAACGAGCGCTGGCACACGTTTTGAGACCGTCGCCGCGGCGTGGGGCGGGCTGGTGCCGGCGATCGCCCTGATCGCGACCAGCACCCAGCCGGAGGTGTTGCGACTGGTCATCGCGATGGTCGCTTTCGCGATCGGAGGGTTCCTGTGCGGAATCCGAGCCACGAACCGTCGCGCGGCCCATGGCGTCGTCGCGGCGCTGATCGGAGTGGGGATCTACGTCGCGTTCATCGGCGTGACCCATGTCGCGAGCTGGGTCGGCATCGGACCCGAGCCCTTCGGCATCGAGCCGTCCGAGCCCGCGCGGCTCGCGATTCTCGTCGGGGTCGGCGTTGTCACCTCAGGACTCGCCGGGGCCCTCGCGGGGTTGATGCTCAGCTCGGCGGGTGCGTCCCGCATCGGCGCTTAGCCGCCCGGAAAGTTCCGCGCGTACCGGGAGTCGACGGGGCCGCGCTGGCCCTGGTACTTGGAACCGAGCTCGGGGTGTCCGTACGGACGCTCCGCCGGCTGGTCGAGGCTCATGAACGAGAGTTGGCCGATCTTCATCCCGAGATGGATGGTGATCGGCAGCCGCGCCACGTTCGAGAGCTCGAGCGTGATGGTGCCGTCCCATCCAGGGTCGATGAAGCCCGCCGTGGAGTGGATCAGCAGGCCCAGGCGACCGAGGCTGGACTTTCCCTCCAGCCGAGCCACCAGGTCGTCGGGCAGGCCCACGCGCTCGACCGTCGAGCCCAGTACGAACTCGCCGGGATGCAGGATGAACGGCGCATCCTCGGTGATCTCGACCAGCTCGGTGAGGTCGTCGAGCGGCTCCCGCACGTCGATGTACGGCCGGCGGCTGTTGTGGAAGACCCTGAATTGCGCGGCAACGCGCACGTCGATCGACGAGGGCTGTACGAGGCCTGCGTCATAGGGGTCCACGACCAGCTGCCCGTCGGAGATCAGCCGGCGGATCGTGCCGTCGGAGAGAACCACGCCCGCGAGGATAGGCGATCCGTCCGACCGCACCCATTTCTCGCTACCCTCAGGACGTGGCTCTGGAACGCGCCCTGTCCTGTAAAGACGGCATCCCCGCCGACCTGCTCGCGGACTTGCGGCTGGCCCATGCCGAGGGGAAGCTGCCCGATCTGCTGCTCGGCGACGAGCACATCGGAGACACGCCGCGCGAGGATCTGGAGGCGGTAGAGACCGCCATCGAGGAGTTGGAGCAGCTGGCGCGCGGCAAGCGCCTGCCGCGCTGGGTAATCGCCAAGAACCCCCTTTCCGAGGGTTTCGTGCGCACCAAGGCCCTGATGCGCACCGAGAACCTGGTCACCGTCTGCGAAGAGGCGGCCTGCCCGAACATCGGGCAATGCTGGTCACGTGGCACGGCCACGTTCATGATCTCGGGCTCCAACTGCACCCGAGGGTGCCGGTTCTGCAACGTGGCGACCGCTCGCCCGGTCGGCCCGCCCGATCCTGAGGAGCCCGCCCACGTCGCTGAGGCCGCTGCGCAAATGGGCCTGAAGTTCGTGGTGGTGACGGCGGTTGCCCGCGACGATCTGCCCGACGGCGGCGCGACGCACTTCGCCGCGACGATCCGGGCTCTTCGCGAACGGCTGCCGGAGACTCGAGTGGAGGTGCTCATCCCCGACCTCGCGGGGGCATGGGACGCGCTCGAGGTTGTGATCGATGCGGCGCCCGACGTGCTGAACCACAACACCGAGACGGTGCCCCGCCTTTACTCGGTGGTGCGGCCCGGCGCGCGATACGAGCGCACGCTTGAGCTCCTGGCACGGGCGCGTTCCGCGGGCATGCGTACCAAGAGCGGCATCATGGTGGGCCTCGGCGAGAGGCTGTCGGAGATCTCCGCGGTCTTCTCCGACCTCGCCAACGTCGGGTGCGACCTAGTGACGGTCGGCCAATACCTTCGACCGTCGCCGAACCACCTGCCGGTCGCGCGCTTCTATGCCCCCGCCGAATACCCCGCGATCGCCGCGATGGGCCGGGAGCTCGGTCTGGCCCATGTGGAGGCCGGCGCCCTGGTCCGCTCGTCGTTCGAGGCCGACCGGGTCGCGGACGCGCTGCAGGCACGGGCATAGCCGACCGACATTTCGTTCAGTTTCGGGCCGCACCGGCCGATACCAGGTGTGCGCCGGCCGCAGGATGGGCCGGAAGAGCCGACGTCTTGGATAGCAGGGATGACATGAGCGAATACGTCACCAAGAAGATCGCGCTGCCGGGTGGCCGCGTGATCGACATCGTGTACTTCGCAGACCCCGGCGATCTGCCCGAGCCCGAGCGCCTTCCCGTTGCTCCCGGGGAGGTCCGCCCGTCCCGCGACGTTCTGCACGTCTGTAGTCAGTGCGGCAGCGACCTGGTGTATCCGGTTGCCTGGGAGGAGCGCTCGGGAGAAAAGTGGCACGTCGTGCGTCGCTGCCCCGAGTGCGAGTGGCGCGGGGAGGGCGAGTTCCACCAGGTGGACGTCGAGATCTTCGACGACATCCTCAACGAGGGCACCGACGACCTGCTCGGCTCCCTCCGCGGCCTAGCCCGCACGAACATGCAAGAGGATGTCGAGGCCCTCATCGCCGCGATCAACGACGACCGCATCCTGCCGGAGGACTTCTAGGCGCCCATCGGCCGCTCGGCGTTGCTAGCCTCGACCAATCTGGCGAGGGGGCTTCAGTTGAGCGACATCACCGTGGCCGATGCCCACGCCCGCTGGAGCGAGGGCGCGCTCAGCATCGTCGACGTTCGCGAGCACGATGAGCATGACGCTACCCGTATCGACGGCGTGCCGTTGATCCCCATGGGCGAAGTCATGGATCGCATCGACGAGCTTCCCGACGCACCGCTCGCCATCCTCTGCCGCAGCGGAAACCGAAGCGGCAAGGTCGCCGACCACCTCAACGCGATGGGCGAGCACGGTGAGGTTCTGAACGTCGAAGGCGGAATCCTCGCTTGGGCGGCTGAGGGGCTTCCGTACGAGGGCGAGAGCCCCCGCTAGCGCGAGGGGTCCCCTTCGTCGCCGTGCTCGCGGGCGAGCACGGCGCCTTTCAGGCCAATTCCCCAACGGTACCCAGCCAGGCCTCCATCGGCGGCGATGACGCGGTGGCATGGGGTCAGTAGCGCGAGCGGGTTGCTGGCGCAGGCGCGGGCGACGGCCCGAGCGGCCGACGGGCGCCCGATCGCCCAGGCGACCTCGCCGTAGGTGCGGGTCTCGCCCGCCGGAATCGCACGCAGGTATTCCCACACCTGTCGCTGGAACGCCGTGGCGCGCACGTCCATCGGCAGGCGCGCGTCCGGGACACGGTGCTCGAGGAGATCCCGAGTCGACTCCAGGGCCTGCCGCAGCAGCGCGTCATCCTCGGCGAGCTCTGCCTGCGGAAACTCCCGGCGGAGCTCGCCGACCAGGGTCCGCTCATCCGACCCCAGCGCGACGTGGCAGATGCCATGCTCGGTCGTGGCCGCGAGGTATGGCCCAAGCGGCCCGTGTGCGGTCGAATAGCGGATCACGACGCCAGGCGCTCCGTCCCGGTAGCGCGCCGGCGTCGTGCCGAGGATTCCCTGTGCCGCCTCATAGAGGCGGCTACCCGAGCCGTATCCCGCGCGATATTGCGCGTCGGACACCGGTGCGCCCTCCCGGAGGCGGGCGCGAAGCCGCCGCCGCCGCACGCTGTCGGCATACTGTCGCGGAGTGATTCCCGTGGCCGCCAGAAAGCTCCTTCGCAGCGTGGAGGCCGACGTACCGACCCGCGCTGCGAGCTGGTCGGCGGGAAGTGTTGGCGGCGTGCTCGCCTCGATCTGCTCGATGGCCTCGAGCGCGAGCCCCACGTGACGATCGCCCGCGTCGTCTGGCGCGCAGCGCAGGCACGCACGAAAGCCCGCCTCGCGGGCCTCGTCCGCGCTCGCGAAGAACCGGACGTTCTCGCGCCGCGGGCGCCGCGCCCGACAGGTCGGCTGGCAGTAGATGCCGGTCGAGGTAACGGCGTAGACGAAACTGTCGCCCGCCCTCTGCGAGTGCGTGCGCACCGCATGCCAGCGGGCCTCGTCGGTATCCGGGAAGGCCGTGCTCATGCCGTGAACCTACGGCGGGCTCGCTGCCACCGCCATCCGCTTCTCGCCGAGTAACTCCGACGCGCTAGAAGCGTCGGACGGTTCGGTACAGGGTGTCGCGCTGTACGGCACGCCGCCCCGTGGCCTCGATCGCGGAGACCATCCGCTCGGTGTCGAGCCGGAATGCCGTGCCGGCGGCCCGCACCACGTTCTCCTCGATCATGATCGAGCCCATGTCGTCGCAGCCAAAGGCGAGCGCCAGCTGGCCGATCCGGAGGCCCTGGGTCACCCAGGACGACTGGAAGTGCTCGAAGTTGTCCAGGTAGAGGCGGCTCACCGTCAGCATCCGCAGATAGTCGGCGGCGGTGGCGTGCTGGTGATCGTCGCCACGTCGGCTACCGCCGCCCGACTGGTAGCTCCAGCACACGAAGGCCCGGAAGCCCTGGTGCTCGTCCTGGAGGTCGCGCAGGCGCCGGAGGTGCTCGATGCGCTCCTGGAGGGTCTCGACGGTCCCGTACATCATCGTCGCCGTTGTCGACATGCCGGCTCGGTGCGCGACGCGCATTACCTCGAGCCACTCATCGCTCTTGGTCTTCTTGGGCGCGATGACCTCGCGTACCCGGTCGACCAGGATCTCTGCGCCCCCGCCCGGCACCGAGTCGTGGCCGGCGGCGCGCAGGCGCTCCATGGTCTCCTCGAGCGACAGCTTCGAGAAATGGGCGATGTGCAGGATCTCTGACGGCGAGAGGGCGTGGAGGTGGATCGGATAGCGGGACTTGATGTCGGAAAACAGGTCCTCATACCACTCGATTTGCAGCCCGGGATGATGGCCGCCCTGCAGCAGAAGAGCGGTCCCTCCCAGGTCAAGGGTCTCCTCGATCTTCTGAAAGATCACCTTCTTCGACAGGACATAGCCCTCGGGGTCGCGCGGCAGGCGGTAGAAGGCACAGAAGTCGCAGTCGGTGATGCAGAAGTTCGTGTAGTTCACGTTGCGGTCCACGATGAACGTGACCTCGTCGTCATCGCTGGTTCTGGCCCGCGCGGCGGCGGCGGCCTCGCCCAGCGCGACCAGATCGTCGGAGCGCAGCAGCGCCAGGGCTTCCTCGTCGCTTATCCGACCACCACCGGCGGCCCGGTCGAGAATCGGCGTGATCTCAGCTTGTGGCGGTGCGGCAGTGGTCATGCGGCCAGTCGGGGAACCTCGTCGAGCAGGCCCGCGGACCGGGCCAGCTGCAGGAAATGCTCGAGGCCGGCGCGCTCCGCCGGTCCGAAATCGAATCGTAGCCGCCGGAAGTAGGACCGGATGTACTCGACGGAGAATGGGAACCTCTCGGCGGCCGCCACCACCACGAGCTCCGGATCCTTCGCGTACTCCCCCCGTGCCGAGCGCAGGCGTTGGCTGAGGGCGGCGACCTCATCCGGCCGGGCAACAGCGACGTCACCTCGAGCCGCCCAAACGGCGAAGACCATCGGCAGCCCGGTGCGAGCGCGCCAGACCTCCGAGAGGTCGGTGCGGTACGTGCCAAGGCCGGCGCGCAGCCCCTCGAGCGCCTGATCTCCGATCAGCATCACGCCGTCGACGTCCTCCAGCGCGCTGGCCGGGTCGCCCTCGAGGGTACGAAAGGGCTCGGGCTCGGCTCCGACGAGCACACGCAGCAGCGCGACCGAGGTCGCGCTATCGGGCGTCACGGCGACGTGCCGTAGCCGCTGGAACGGGACGTTGGAGAACACCTGGATCGAGTCGACGGCGCCGTTCGCGCTGATCGAGGCGACCGGCAAGAGCTTCAGCTGATCGGCGTTGCGAGCGTAGGAGATGCTCGAGACGGCGGAGATGTCGAGCTCGTCCCGCAACAATGCGTCGTTCAGCTGGGTCGGCACCCCGTCCTCGAAGGTGAGGTCGTCGCGCGGACCGTTCTCCAGGCCGTGGTAGATGGGGTACATGTTGAGCGCCGCGATGCGGCCCACTCGGAGGGTGCTCATCGCTCTACCGCCTTGGCGCCGACCGCTGCCGCAAGGCTCTCCACGTCGGTCTGATCGTCGACCGGTAGACGCCAGTCGTTGGCTCCGAAGGCCACCGCGATCTGGCAGGCCGGAGCGCCCAGCAGCCGCCAGGACGGCCGGATCCATCTGACGTGCGGCAGGCAGAGGCGGGTCGCGGCGATCACCGAGAGGTCCTCCACCCCCCAGGAGCCGGGGCGCCGCTGGTCGCCCTCGTCGGGCACGGGGCAGGCCGCTACCAGCAGCCCGGAGCGCGCGGCCAGCCCGGCAAGGCCGAGTAGGCGCTCGGCGACCTGCTCGGGAGAGTGGTCGGCGCCGTAGGCGATCATGGCTTCTGTCCTGGTGCCTGCCTGGTGCGCGGCGGCGTGATCGTCGAGGGAGCCCTCCCGCTCGTCGTCCACCAACCAGTCGGACGGTGGATGGTCTCGGGTATAGGTCACGATCCGCTCCTCTACGATGCCGCTCGCTCGCTTGCCGGCGCCGAGGGGATCGCGCCCCGACAGCACCTCGATCAGCTCTGCGCGCGTCGGAATCTCAGGCATAGCGGTCCACCACGCCTTCGGCGATCTCTGCGAGCGCCGTGGCATCGGCTCCGCCGAGCCCTCCCGAGCCGGCGATGCGGTGCGCCCGCTCTACGAGCCGCACGGCCTCTTGGCGCGCGACGCTGGTTCCGGGATGCACGGCGAGCCGGTCGCAGGTCTGCTCCAGGCCCTCGCCCTGCATGGCTGCCGAGATCGCCTCGACAAGCTCGGGGTCCTGCCGCATCGCGCGAATCATCGGCAGGGTCACGGTACCGTCGCGAAG
Source organism: Thermoleophilia bacterium (assembly GCA_029861485.1). Lineage (GTDB taxonomy): Bacteria > Actinomycetota > Thermoleophilia > Miltoncostaeales > Miltoncostaeaceae > CAMYIK01. The sequence continues at coordinate 12,425 of JAOTZF010000016.1, forward strand.
GTCCGCGCCGCGCGGCTTACCGGTGGTATCGGTGGTGCCGGTGAGATCCAGGATGTCGTCGAAGATCTGGAACGCGACGCCGATCAGCTGACCGAACTCGCCCAGCAGATCGCTGGCCCGGGTCGTCGCGCCCATCTGCCCGCCCAGGCGGCATGCTGCCGAGAAGAGCGCGG
>JAOTZF010000198.1 GCA_029861485.1 Thermoleophilia bacterium
TCGCTCGGGGTGCCCGAGGCATCGAACTCGACGTAGCCGAGGTCGGCCCCGATGTCGGCGACGTCTCCGAGCAGCCCTTGGCAGCGCACCGAAACGTCGCGGTGGGCGATCTCCGAGGCAATCGCTCCGAAGCGTTTTTCGGCAGCCTGGGCGCGATACTCGAGGTAGCCGAAGACGGCCACGACGGCGAGCAGCGCACTGAGCACGATCGGCCGGCGCGGCTCGCCGGTGAACGTGTCCCAGACGATCTTCCCGGCGACGATCACGAGTATCGCGATCACCAGCAGTCGCAGGCTGTAGTGCATCGCCTCAGCATCGGCGTCGACGCCCCGCGTCTGAAGGAGGCCGGCCTGCTTGGGTCCTCGGGGTCTCGTTCAGCGAGTGGCCCTCGTGGCTCTGCCGGCCGGCGCGGCGTCCCCGTTGGCGACGCTCCTTGCGGTCTTGATGGTGATCGCAGCCTCGCGCAAGCGTCCGGCGACGCCATCGCGGTCGCGCCACCGTCTACGCCTGGTCCTCTCGTCGCGCTCGGCCATGTAGGCGGACGGCAGGGCGAGGGCGTCGGCACGCCGCCTGAGGGGCGTGATGATGAGCCCGGGGAGCTCCCGCGGCGTGACTCCGAGCGCGTTCGCGGCCGTGACTGAATCGACCGACCCGTAGCGGCTCAAGAGCCCGAAGAGCACTATGGCCCGCTCCAAGACCTCGTCACGCAGGCCCGAGGCGAACTCCAGGCACAGTGCAGGGCCATAGATCTGGGGGACGTCCACCTCCGGCGCCGCCGCTGCCGAGGGCGCGGGCGGCTGGGGCTCGCGAGCCGGGGTCGCAGGCTCTCTGACGGGCGGGGTGGCCATTCTCGGCTCCGGCTTTGGCGCCTTGGGCGGCACATCATCGGACCGGTGCGGTCGCGGGGTTTCGACGGCCACGCTCGCGGCGATCGGCGCCGGTTCCGGCTTCGCATCGATGGCGGGTGACGACGCGTAGGGCGAGCCATGGCGAACCTCGTCGGGTTCCGGGGACGCGTAGGAGACGTCGCTCACCTCTTTCGGCGCCCGCTGGTTCCGCAGTGCGGCGGCCAGCACGACGATGACCAGCAGCGCGCCCGCAGCGATCGCAAGCAGCACCCCCGTGCCAACTCCGCCGCCACCCTCGTCGTCATCGACGCTCGTGCGAGCGGCCGGGGGCAGGGCGTCGGTAGCGTCGTCGCCATCGGGGTCGCCCGCGGACTCGGGGGGTGCGCTCGGCAGCGGTTCCGGGGCCCCAAGGGTGATTCCGTTTTCGCCGGTGCCCGGCGTGGTCGCCGAGGGGTCGAGGGGGAAGGCCTCCCAGAGCCTCTCTGGCGAGCCTCGGTTGGCCGCGCTGGCTTCAGGCACCATCAGGGCGAAGGCGAGCAGGACCCCCGCGACCAGCGCCAGCGCCGCGGCCCGCATTGCCCGGGTGGGCATCGGTGCGAGGGGGGCCGGGCAATGTGTTGCGCGCATGAGATCTCGCCTAGGTGATGGTCACCGGGGTGCCGATCGGCATGATTGCGTCGAGGCGGAGGATGTCTCGATTTCTGAGCCGAACGCAACCGTGTGAGACGTTGCCGGGAATGAGCTCGGGCCGATTGGTCCCGTGGATGCCGATGAATCCGCCGGCGGGCCAATCGGTCAGCACCGCGGAACGCGCGCTGGTGCCGAAGGCGATGGGCCCGTAGAAGGCGCTTCGGTACCTCGTAAGGCGATTGCGAATGTAGAAACTGCCGGACGGGGTGGGCGAGCCGGAGGCGCCGACGGCCGCCGGTGCGGTGAACACGACCCGACCGTGCCGGGTGAGCGTAACCCGATGACGGGCACGGTCGACGAGCAACTCGGTCGCGACGCTACGCGGGCTGCCGAGCGCCTTGCGCGGCACCCAGCCCTCTTTGCCCTTCGGGACGCCGGGAACCCTTACTCGCACCCAAACGCCCGAGGTGGTCGGGCGGCGGTCGAGCACCTGGACGACGTTCGTCGTTTGCTCGGGCGTCGCGAGCGGCAGCGGCGCCACCGCTGCGCTCGCGGCGTCGGCATCCACGCGCACCTTCGCGCTCTGGTGCACCGGCGCCCATTGGGCCGACGCTCTTTCTCCGAGTCGCTTCGGCTCGGGTACGCCGAACGCCGGGGTGAGGGGCGCCGGTGCGGATCGTGTGGAGCCGGCCGTGCCGGCGAGCGCCTGGCGCTCGCCGAATACCGTGAGGAAAACGGCGACGACCATGAACCCGGCGTACACGCCGGCCAGCAGGGTTGCCCGACTGGTGCGGGTCCGGCAGGCTTGTCTCAGCCAGTGAACGATGGCGAGAGGGTGGCCGTCGTGAGAGGCTCGGACACGATGAAGCCGGTCCCGTTGACCAGCTTGAGCGTCTCGGCTTGCGTGTTGACGCCCTCGATGGCGTTCGGCGCCGGATCCACGCCCGCGAGCGTGCGGATCCAGCCGGCGTGACGTGCCTCGGGCGTGTGCACCGACGCCACGATCGTCCGGATGGCCGGGGCCTGGATGTCCGGAAGGACGCCGGCGATCGACACCGAGCCCAGGTCCTCGAACGCGACGGCAGTCTTGATGAACGCCTCGGGATCCTCGGTGGTGCCGAGGAAATCGAAGCTCGGCGAAGCGATCGCCTTCGCGCCGAGCCGCTCCAGCAGCGCCGCCACATGGGCGCGCTCAACCGCGCCGATGATCTTTGCCGCCTGGAGCTCACGACCGGAGATCGCAGCCACGCGCTCGGCCTCGCCGAAGAACGCGGCCTGAACGCGCTCCAGGGTCAGCAGGTAGTTCAGGATCGCCGTGTCGTTCGGGGAGTCGTTGGAGGCCGCGATGGCGCCGGGGACGTTCAAAGCGGCGAACAGCGCTCCCGCACCGAACAGAGCCGTCTTCAGGAAGCCGGAGCGGGAAACGGCCGCCGCCATGGTCTGCTGGACCGCGCCGTCGCGATCGACGTGCTGGAGCAGCTCCGTGCCGGTCATTCCACCGGCGACGATCGCCGCGTCGCTGGTCGTCTGGTCCATACCGTCAGCCTCCGATCCGTACGCCGAGGTCGTGGAGCCGCGAGCGCACTTCCCTCGCATCGATGCCCGGGTCCGTCGGCTGCGGCGCAACCAGCTCGACTCCCGCGAGGGTGCGGATCCAGCCCGCGTGGCGGGAGTCGATCGCAACCAGACGGGACGTAAGGGCGATGCCGGCCGCGCTCAGGCTTCCGGCGTGGCCGTTGTAGCCGGCGATCGCGATGTCCTTCAGATCGCCCGCTGCCGTGGCGATTGCCTGTGGGCTGGCGAAGAGCGTGTCGTCGAAGCCGATGGTCGGCTCCGCCTCCGCGTCGCTGCCAGCGCAGCGACCAGTT
>JAOTZF010000017.1 GCA_029861485.1 Thermoleophilia bacterium
GTGCGCCCCGACGACGTCAGGGCGCACGAGCCCGTCGATCAGGGGGGAATGACTTCCCCGTTTGGCGCCTTACGCGCGTGTGAGCACCCGGCGTGGCAGGTGTGCTGGGCGTAGCCGGTGACCGTCGGGTTCGGGTTGTCCCGGGCGGGTCGGCTGGTGATGAAGCCCGTGAGCCTGTGCTCCACGCCGGTTGACCCACAGCCGACGCACACCATGTCTTCCTCGGTGAGAAAGCGCTGGTGAAAGACCTCGAAGTCGAGGTTGCACGAGCTGCAGGTGAGGTCGTAGGTGGGCATTACTCTGTGGTGATCGCCACCTTCAGCACCCCGTCCTCCTGGTTGGAGAACAACGGATAGGCCTCCTCGATCTGATCGAGATCGAAGCGGTGGGTCACCAGCTGCTGCAGATCCAGGCGCCCGGCCTCTACCATGCTCATCAGCGCGCGCATGCGCTCCTTGCCGCCGGGGCAGAGGGTGGTGCGAATGTCGATGTCGCCGATGCCGTAGACGAAGCTCTCCAAGGGAACGGTGACTTTGTCGCCGTAGACGCCGAGCGATGACACGACTCCGGCGGGGCGCACGGAGTTGAGGCAGTTCTCAAAGGTCTCCTGAATCCCCAGGGCCTCGATCGCCACGTCCGCGCCGCGACCATCGGTCAATTCCTTGACCTTGGCGACCGGGTCCTCCTCCTGGTAATTGACGACGACGTCGGCGCCCATCTTCTTGGCCATGTCGAGACGCGTCTCGTTGGAGTCGACGCCGATGACCAGGCTCGCACCCATCAGGCGCGCCCCTGCGGTCGCCGATAGGCCGATCGGGCCCTGGGCGTAGACGACGACCGAGTCGCCGATCGAGACGTTGGCGGTCTCGGCGGCCGAGATGCCGGTGGAGGCGATGTCGGTGACGAACATGACCTCCTCATCCGAGAGCCCCTCGGGGATCTTGGCCAGGTTGGCCTGGGCATAGGGCACCCGAAAGTAGTCGGCCTGAACGCCGTCGGCAGAGTTGCCAAGGCGCCAGCCGCCGATGAGGCCCCACTTGTCCTCGTAGCCGCCGCACTGGGCGAAGTCGCCGTGCTGGCAGTAGTAGCAGGCGCCACACGGGGTGATGGCGCCAACAACCACGCGGTCGCCGACCTCGTACCCCATGACGGCCTCACCGAGCTGGTCGATCACACCGACCGGCTCGTGGCCGACGATCCGGCCTACGGGAACCGGGTACTCGGTGCGCCAGATGTGGGAGTCCGTGCCGCAGATCGTGGTGGTCGTGACGCGCACGATCGCATCGGTCGGCCCACAGTCGGGCCTGGATACCTCATCGATGTGGATGTCTTCCTTGCCGTGGAATACGGCCGCTCTCATGGTCTCTGCCACCCTGCCTCCTGGAAGAGTCGTCCCCGAAGTTCGTGCCCTTGATCACGAACGTGTCGAGTATTGACCGGCGGCGTGGGTGCCTGCCACCGGGAACCTCGAAAAATCTCCGATGGGATGCATTATCGCCGCCCTGGGGTTTCAGGCCCGACCGCGCGGCGCCCCGGGGGCCCGGGGATGGGCGGGGGATGGGCGGGTGGTGATTCCCCACGGCAGCGAGCGACGGTACGATCGTTTCGTGGAATGGCAAACCGTTGCACTCGTTGCGCTCGCGCTCTCGGCTGTCGCCTTCTTCAACAAGCTGAGGGTCGGTTTTGCCATGTTCCTCCTGTTCCTGGTCCTCGGACTCGCCTCAGGGCTGTTGCCGCCCCTCAACGTCGTGGCCGGGGCTGGCGAGGATCAGACGACGCTTAGCCTCGGGTCGGGAGAAGCCTTCGACGACCAGGACGACGTGACCCTGGGCAACTGCGTCTGGCAGCGGAACCGCGAAGTGCAGGGTGAGCCCGCCCCGGCGGCGGCGGTCTTCAGCGTGCGCAACAACACCTCGACGCCGATGAAGGTCAGAGTCGAAGTGATCTTCGGGAGGGCTGTCACACCGCAGGTCGACGCCCTGCCGATATTCGTCGAGATCCACGACTGGACACCGGCACCGTCAGAGAGGGCCCACTGGTTGCTCCCGCCGCTCCTGAGCCCGCTGACGGAGCCCAACAACCTCGATCAGCCCGTCGAGCCCGTGGCGCTCATGCCGCCTGTCGGGGTTGAGAATGACTTGATCAGCTGGTGCGAGGTCCGAATTGCCGACCTCCGGGACGCCTAGACGCTCACTGATCGATCGGCGCGGCGAACAGAGCACGCGCGACAGGATTCGAACCTGTGACCTTCGGCTCCGGAGGCCGACGCTCTATCCAGCTGAGCTACGCGCGCGAGTCGGGCAAGCTTACTGCAGATGCCGTCTCCATCGCGCAGTAGGCGTGCCACCTCGCCATCGCTGATTCGGCCCGGCGGGCCGGACGATCTCGCTTGGGCTCTCAGCCTGAACAACGCAGCCGAGCCGGCGGTGAACGGATTGGCGGTTCACGAGCTGACGGCGCTCGTGGGGTGGGCAGAGAGCTTTCTCGTCGTGGAGCACATGGGCGGGCCCGCGGGCTTCGTGCTCGCGCTTGAAGGTCCTGGCGTCCCGTATGAGAGCCTCAACTACCGGTGGTTCAGCTCACGTTTCGACGCCTTTCTCTACGTCGATCGCATCGTGGTCGACGCCGACGCCAGGTCGAGCGGTATCGGCCGGGCGCTCTATGGTGCGCTCGCCGCCAGGGCGACCGGCCGGTCGCCTCGCATCTGCGCTGAGGTGAACGTGAGGCCGGCCAACACGGCGTCGCAGCGTCTTCACGAGCGCTTCGGCTTTCGGCCCGTCGGTCAGCAGGACACCGAGGGCGGTGCGAAGCGAGTAGAGCTCTTGGAGCTCCTGCTCGACGAGGAAGCTGGACATGCTGACGGTCTATGACAACCCGAGGTCGAGCAGTTCCCTGAGCGACCGGGAGGTGAGCCCCACGACGACGGCCTGCGTCTCGAGTAGCCCAAGCCGACGTCCGTCACGGCCCATCGCCGGGGGACACAGCCGCTAGCGTCCCATTCGTCGACCGATGGGAGCAGACGAGTGACCGACGAGTTGAGAGTCAAGGCCGCCGAGCTGACGGCGTCCATCGTGGCCGCGCGGGTCGGAGCAGCCGCCGGGAGGCCCAACGCAGCCGAGGGCAAGGATCTCGCCGACTACATCAGGATCGTTCAAGGGGAGATGCTCGCCGCGCTCAGCGGAGAGCACCCCGCCGACACCCCGGCGGCACGGTGAGAGTCGCGGTCCTCTCCGACACGCACCTGCCTCGCCGCGGCCCCGGCCTTCCCGCCCTGTGCATCGAGGTCATGGCGCGGGCCGACCTGATCCTTCACGCCGGCGATCTCTGCGACTTCTCGACCCTGATCCTCTTGCGGGCGTTCGGGCCTCCGGTCGCCGCGGTCCACGGCAACGTCGACGAGCCGGACGTGCGTCGAGAGCTGCCCGAGACGGCGGTCGTCGAGGCGGGCGGCCTGCGCATCGGCATGGTCCATGACGCAGGAGTCGCGTCAGGTCGTCTGGAGAGGATGCGCCGGCGCTTCCCCGACGCGAACGGCGTGGTGTTCGGCCACTCCCATATTCCGCTGTTCCACCGGGCGGGCGATGGCTTTTTCATCCTCAACCCGGGCAGCCCGACCGATCGCCGTCGCCAGCCGCGCCACTCCATCGTGGAGCTGACGATCGAGGAGGGCGCGCGGCCGGAGCCGGCGTTCCTGGCCGTCGACTACCCCGTCGGGTCCTTGCCGGACGCGCTCGTTCGGCGTTAGCCCACGGGGCCCGTGGGTAGGATCGCGCGGTGGACCTGAGCATCACCTTCCTCGGCACGTCCGCCTCGGTTCCAACCGCCGCCCGCGGCACCTCGGCGACGTTGGTCGCGCGAGGGGGATCCCGCTGGCTCGTCGACTGCGGGGAGGGCACCCAGCGGCAGTTGCTGCGCTCCGGCCTGGGCCTGGTCGACCTCGACATGGTGCTGCTGACGCACATGCACGGGGACCACTACCTCGGCCTGATCGGCCTCCTGAAAACCTACGCGCTGCGCGGCCGCGATCGCGAGTTGCCACTGGTGGGTCCCGTAGGGCTCGCGGCACGAATGGCCCTGCTACAGCCGGTGATCGGCCGGCTTCCATTCCGGGTCGACATCCACGAGATCATCCGGCCCGAGCCGGTGCTCTATGAAGACGGGGCCGTGATCCGCGCCTTTCCCACCCACCACGGCATCGCCTCGTTCGGCTACGCGATGATGGAAGAAGACCGTGCGGGCACCTTCGACGTCGAGGCCGCACGCGCCCTCGGGGTGCCGGAGGGCCCCATGTTCGGCGCCCTGCAGCGCGGCGACCCGGTCACACTCGACACCGGCGCGACCGTGCGACCCGAGCAAGTGGTGGGGCCGGGCCGCGCAGGACGCCGAGTGATCGTGACCGGAGACACGGCACCCGCAGCCGAGACCGTTGACGCCTCGCAAGGGGCCAGCGTGCTCATACACGAGGCGACCTTCCTGCATCAGGAAGGCAACCGGGCGCGCGAGACGCGCCACAGCACGGCCAGCGAGGCGGGAGGTCTCGCCGCCGAGGCCGGAGTCGCCATGCTCGCGCTGACCCACCTCTCCATGCGAACGCCTCCGCGGGCAGCCCGCGAGGAGGCGGCGCGAGAGGGTGTGGAGGTCGTTGTACCGGGCGACTTCGATCAGATCGAGGTCCCATTCCCCGAGCGCGGGACCCCTCGCCTTCACCGGGCGGTGGCGATCGAGCGCCCGACGGTGGTCGCCGCGTCGAGTGTCGCGGCCGGGGAAGCTGATAGCGTCTCCGGCGTCGACCTTTAACCCGGTCCGGAGAGACCGAGAAGGGAACGCCATATGACGCTGCGCCAAGCCGCAGGCAACCGCCCTCCCGCGCGCCCATGAGCCCCGGGGCGCTGATCATCGACGCCGACCAATTCGGTCGTACCGTCGCGCGCATCGCACACGAGATCGTCGAGCGGCACTCCAATCTGGATCGTCTGGCGCTCGTCGGAATCCACACACGGGGTGTGCCACTCGCTGAGCGCCTCGCAACGCACATCGAGGAGTTCGGCGGCACGCGGCCGAGTCTCGGCAGCGTCGACATCGCCCTCTACCGCGACGACGTTGGAGTACCCGGCCGCACGATTCCGGTCGTCGGAGAGACGAGCTTCGATTTCCCGGTCTCGGAGCGCGTCATCGTCCTGGTGGACGACGTCCTGTTCACCGGCCGCACGATTCGGGCGGCGATCGACGCGGTGTTCGATTTCGGCAGGCCCCCGCTGGTGCAGCTGGCCGTGCTGATCGACCGCGGCCACCGCGAGCTTCCGATTCGGCCCGATTACGTCGGCAAGAACCTCCCGACCTCCAGGTCCGAACGCGTCTACGTGCGCCTCAAGGAGATCGACGGCGCGGATGGGGTGACCCTCGAGGGAGAAGCGACATGAATCGCCATCTGATCTCGATCGCGGAGCTCGATCGCCCCGAGGTCGCGCGGATTCTGCGCGAGTCGCATCGCTTCAGCGAGGTCATGGACCGGGATCTCAAGAAGGTTCCGACCCTCCGGGGGCGCAGCATCGTCAACCTCTTCTTCGAGGCCTCCACTCGAACGTCGACATCGTTCGAGCTCGCGGGCAAGCGCCTTTCCGCCGACGTGGTGAACGTCAAGGCCTCCGGCTCGAGCGCCGAGAAGGGGGAGAGCCTCAAGGACACCGTGCTCACACTCGACACGTATGCGCCGGACGTGCTGGTGATTCGACATCCGGCCGTCGGCGCGGCTCGGCTTGCCACCCGCTACACGGACGCCGTCGTTATCAATGCGGGCGACGGCGCGCATGCGCACCCGACCCAGGCGCTGCTCGACCTCTACACCGTCGAGCGTGAGGTCGGCCCGATCGATGGGCTCCACGTCGCGTTCGTCGGTGATGTCAGCCACTCGCGCGTGGCGCGCTCCGGTGCGCTCGCGTTTCGGATGATGGGCGCGAGGGTGTCGCTCGTGGGGCCCGCGACTTTGATCCCCCGTGACGCAGAGTCGGCGCTCGGTGTCACGGTGAGCCATGACATCGGCGACATCGCCGCCGCGGACCTCATCTACGTGCTGCGGATGCAGCTCGAGCGCATGGGCAAGGGAGGGCACGTTCCCACCCTGCGCGAGTACGCAGCGATGTTCGGGGTGAATCATGCGCGCATCCGAGCGGGTCAACGTGTGATGCACGCAGGCCCCATGAACCGAGGCGTCGAGATCTCACCGGCACTCGCTGACGATCCCATCACCCTGGTGGAACGACAAGCCGGCTACGGCATGGTCGTCCGCATGGCGGTGCTTCACGACGCCGTGGCGCGCTCGGGTAGCGCTGCCGAGGCCCTGGCGGAGGCGGTCTGATGGGCATTCGACTGATCCAGCGCGACGGCGAGGCCGCGAACCTCGCGATCCGCGGCGCCCACGTGATTGACCCCGAGGCCGGAATCGACGAGACGCGGGATGTGGTCGTCCGCGAGGGTCGTATCGGGGGCAGCGAGGAGGGGCTCGAGGAGATCGACGGCTCGGGCCTGCTGGTCACGCCGGGCTTCGTGGATCCCCACGTTCACCTACGCACCCCTGGCCGGGAGGACACCGAGGACATCGTGACCGGCACGCAGGCTGCGGCCGCGGGCGGCTTCGTGACGATCCTCGCGATGCCCAACACCACGCCGTCCACCGACTCACCGGCGGTACTCGGCGCGCTCATCGACAAGGCCGAGCACGACGCGCAGATCCCCCTCGGTTTCCTGCCGGCGATCACGGTGGGCCAAGACGGCCAGGAGCTCACCGAGCAGGGCGAGCTCACCGCACTCGGTGCGGCCGGGTTCAGCGACGACGGCTGGCCCGTGGCCAACGCCGCGGTCATGCGGCGGGCGCTTCAGTACCAGAAGATGACCGGGCTCCCGCTGGTGCTGCATGAGGAGGATCCGGACCTGAGCGGCACTGGCTGCGTCCACGAGGGGGCCGTCGCGACGCGACTCGGCCTCCCCGGTATCCCCTCGATCTCCGAGAGCGTCGCCGTTGCCCGCGACGCACTGCTCGCGGAGTACGAAGGCGGGCGAATCCACATCTGCCACGTGTCGGCGTGCGAGACGGTCGCGGAGGTCCGCCGAGCCAAGGAGCGTGGCATCGCGATCAGCGCCGAGGTCACGCCCCACCATCTGCTGTTGACCGACGCGGAGCTCGAGGGCCTCGATCCCGCTCGTCACAAGATGAACCCGCCACTGCGCTCGGAGACGGACCGGCAGGCCCTGGTGGCCGCTCTGATCGACGGGACGGTCGACTGCATCGCCACCGACCATGCCCCTCATGCGGTGAACGAGAAGGAGGAGCCCTTCGAGACTGCGCCGTTCGGTGTGACGGGTCTGGAGACGGCGTTCGCGGCCTGCTACACCGGCCTGGTCGAGAGCGGCGAGCTCACACTGGACCTTCTCGTCCGGCGCCTGAGCACCGACCCGGCCAGGATCTTCGAGCTGCCGGTGCCGACCCTGAGCGACGGCAGCGCGGCCAACTTGGCCCTCATCGACACCACGAGCGACTGGGTGGTCGCGGCGAGCGACTTCCAGAGCAAGTCGACGAACTCCGCGTTCACGGGCGAGACCCTGAGGGGCCGGGTACGGCTGACCGTGGCGGGTGGGCGCCTGGCGTGGCGCGCGTGAGGGCGCTGGTCGCCCTCGAGGACGGCCTCGTGCTCGAGGCCCGCAGCGTCGGAGCTCCCGGCACCCGGCTCGGGGAGATGGCCTTCACCACCTCGATGACCGGCTACCAGGAGGCGGTCACCGACCCCTCCTATCTCGGCCAGCTACTCGTCTTTGCCGCGCCGATGATCGGAAACGGCGCCGGCCCGGAACAGGATGAGAGCGACCGGGCCTGGCCGGGCGCGGTCGTCATGCGGGCGAGCGACAACGGCATCGGCACCGGGGGCGACATCGGCTGGAGCGACTGGCTTGCCGACAAGGACGTGGTTGCGGTCGACGGTGCGGACACCCGACTACTCGTGCGCCGCCTGCGGGATGGCGGTGCAATGCGTGGTGGAGTCACCACCGAGCTCTCTGCGTGCGACCTGCTCGAGGCGGTCCGCGCCCATCCCAAACTCGACGGGCGCGACCTCGCCAGGGAGGCCTCCGGGGCCCGCCGGTCCCTCGGCGACAGCGGCCCCGTCGTGGCGGCGATCGACTGCGGCATGAAGCTGAGCATTGCCTCAGGGCTCGTGGCGGCAGGCTGCCGACTCGAGGTGTTTCCGGCAGGCGTGAGCGCCGTAGAGATCGCCGCCATCGATCCGGCCGGGGTCTTCATCAGCAACGAGCCCGGCGACCCCGCCGCCGTCACGACGGTGATCGGCACCCTCAGGGACGTGATGGGCCGTATGCCGATGTTCGGCATTTGCTTGGGCCACCAGCTGATCGCCCAGGCGCTTGGCATGTCGACGCGCAGGTTGCCTTTCGGCCACCGCGGCGCGAACCATCCGGTGCGTCGCGCCCACGACGCCAGGGTGGAGATCACCGTCCAGAACCACGGGTACGCGGTTGACGCCGACCCACTCCCGGAGGGCGTGGAGATCACACGACGGAGCCTCTTCGACGGCTCCGTCGAGGGTCTCGCGGCCCCGGATCTGCGCGTTCGATCGGTTCAGTACCACCCCGAGGCGCGCCCCGGACCGCGCGACGCGACCTACCTCTTCGAGGGCTTCGTGCGGGAGATCTGCTGATGCCCCGTCGCGACGACCTCGAATCGATCCTGGTCCTCGGCAGCGGGCCCATCGTGATCGGGCAGGCCGGTGAGTTCGACTACTCGGGCACTCAGGCCTGCCGCGCGCTCCGCGCCGACGGCTACCGGGTCATCCTCGTTAACTCCAACCCGGCCACGATCATGACCGACCCGGGGGTAGCCGACCGCACCTACGTGGAGCCGCTTGATCTCCGCTCGCTGGAGGCGATCATCGCCAAGGAGCGCCCCCACGCGCTCTTGCCGACCCTCGGTGGGCAGACCGCGCTCAACCTCGCCGTGGAACTCGACCGGGCCGGAGTGCTGGAGAGGTTCGGCACCGAGCTCATCGGGGCCACCGCCGAGGCGATTCACCGCGCCGAGGATCGAGACGCCTTTCGGGAGGCGATGCGCCAGGCGGGACTGGAGGTTCCCCGGAGCGCCGTCGTTACCAGCGTCGAGGAAGGCAGGTCGGCAATCGACGGCCTGGGCCTGCCCGTCATCCTCCGTCCGGGCTTCACGCTGGGCGGGTACGGAGGAGGCATCGCACGGTCGAGGGAGGAGCTCGATCAGCGCCTGACCGGCGGCCTCGAGGCGAGCCCCATCTCGCAGGTGCTGATCGAGGAGTCCGTGCTGGGCTGGGGCGAGTTCGAGCTCGAGGTGATGCGGGACCGCAACGACAACGCCGTCATCGTCTGCTCGATCGAGAACATCGACCCGATGGGAATCCACACCGGCGACTCGGTCACCGTGGCTCCGGCGATGACCCTCAGCGACACAGAGCTCCAGGACCTGCGCGACGCCACCCTGGCCGTGGTCCGCGCGATCGGCGTCGAGACGGGTGGCGCCAATGTCCAGTTCGCACTGAACCGCGATACGGGCCGCCTCCTGGTGATCGAGGCGAATCCGCGCGCTTCGCGCACGGTGCCTTTCGTGGCCAAGGCGACGGGAGTGCCGCTGGTCTCGCACGCCGTGCGGCTCATGCTCGGCGCCGGCCTCGACGAACTGGACCTCCCGGCGCGCGGCGCCGCTCGCCATGTCGCGGTCAAGGAGGCCGTGCTCCCATTCGATCGTTTCCCCGACGCCGACCCCATGCTCGGGCCTGAGATGCGCGCGACGGGGGAGGCCATGGCGCTTGGTGGCTCGGTCGAGGAGGCCTTCGCCAAGGCACAACGCGGTGCCGGGCAAGAGCTGCCGATGGCCGGGACGGTCTTCATCTCGGCCCGCGACCGGGACAAGCCACGCGCCGTCGCGGTCGCCGGACGTCTTTCGAGGGCCGGTCTCGGACTGTGCGCGACGGAGGGGACCGCAGGAGCGATCCGGGCGGCCGGTGTTCGGGTCGAGACCGTCGGGAAGCTCGGCGAAGGGTCGCCCGACGCCGTGGCCTTGGTCGACGCCGGTCAGATCTCCATGGTGGTGAACATGCCGAGCGGAGGGGGGGCACACACCGACGGCCGGGCGATCCGCAAAGCGGCGGTCCGGGCGCGCATCCCCTGCATAACGAGCATCCAGGCCGCCGAGGTCGCCGCGAGCACGATCGCCTCGGGCGTGGTCGGAACCGAGACTCCGATCGCACTGCAGGACATCGGCTCGGGCGTGGAGTCTCCACGACTCCGAGAAGCCGCCGGGCCACGCACGCTCGGCATGCCCGAGAGGGCACGGTGAATGGGAATCACGAGGTCGACTGGATTTCTCCCCGCATTAGGGGTGAGAATCAGGTAGAAATCACGGAGGCCAGCGAAGGCCCCCGGGCGCGACACGCAATGCGCTCGAGGTCGCCTCAGGACGATAGGGCTATGTCACAGACTCCGGAACGCTCACTCGATCAACGTATGGAGGCGCTCAGGCGCGCGAACGACATCCGTTCGCGCCGCGCCCAACTCAAGCGTGACTTGAAGGCCGGCGAGGTTCAGATCACCGACATCATTGAGCAGCCCCCCGACTATGTCTTGACGGCCAAGGTGTTTGACATGCTCATGGCTGTTCCCAAGTACGGGAAGGTCAAGGCAACGCGATTCCTCAACCACTGCCGGATTTCCCAGGGCAAGACGATCGGCGGGCTCTCGGAGCGCCAGCGCAGCGAGCTGATCGACCTGCTGGAGAAGTAGCGCGGCGACCGCGCGTCGTCGTCGTCTCCGGCCCGTCCGGCGCCGGCAAGGGCACCCTCATCTCTCGGCTCTTGGCGAAACTCGAGGGGCTGTCGACGGCCACTTCCGCGACCACCCGCCTAATGCGCGAGGGCGAGCGCGAGGCAGTCGAATACCACTTCCTCGACCGCGACAGCTTCGAGCGCCGCGTCGATGCGGAAGAGTTCCTCGAGCATACGGAGTATGCAGGCAACCTCTACGGAACACTGCGCTCGGAGGTCGAGGGTCGCATCGCGAGCGGGGAGTCGGTCATCCTCGAGATCGAGCTCCAAGGAGCCCGCTCTGTGCGCAAATCGCTCCCGGACGCCCTGGCGATCTTCATCTCGCCCCCATCTTTCGCGGAACTCGAGCGGCGCCTGGCGGGTCGCGGAACCGAGGCCGCGAGCGACGTCCTCGCCCGGCTCCGAGTCGCCGAGCGGGAGCTCGCAGCGCGCGAGGAGTTCGAGTACGTCATCATCAACGATAACGTCGATCGCGCAAGCGAGGAGTTGATCGAGCTCGTTCTCCGCGAGACGACCGCGCGACTCAGGGAGGAGGCGGCAGATGGCTGAAGTTGTTCTCGGCGTCACCGGCGGGATCGCCGCCTACAAGAGCATCGACGTGCTGCGCATCCTCCAGCGCCGCGGGCATGTGGTTCGGGTCGTCATGACCCCGGCGGCGACGCGCTTCGTGGGGCCGGCGACCTTCGCCGCCCTGTCCGGGGGCGAGGTGGGCCTGACGATGTTCGCCCGTGAGGAGCGCCCGGGCTATCACCATCTGGACCTCATGTCCCAGGCCGACGTCCTCGTCGTCGCACCCGCGACGGCTAACACGATCGCCCGCATGGCTCACGGCATGGCCGATGACCTGCTGAGCTCCTGCTATCTCGCGTTCCCTGGCCCGGTCGTGCTCGCCCCCGCCATGAACACCAAGATGTACGAGCACCCCGCGACACGCGCCAATCTCCAGGCTCTTCGCGAGCGAGGCGCGGGCATCGTCGCCCCCGAGAGCGGCCTGCTGGCAGACGGCGACGTCGGAGTCGGCCGTCTCGCCGCCCCGTCGACGATCGCCGACGCGGTCGAGATGGAGCTGGGCTCTGGCGATCTGGCGGGCTCACACGTGCTGATCACCGCCGGCGGCACCCAGGAGCCGATCGATTCGGTCCGCTTCCTGGGCAATCGCTCAAGCGGCAAGATGGGATTCGCCATCGCCGATGCGGCCAAAGCGCGTGGAGCGGAGGTCACCGTGATCGCCGCCAACGTGGCCCTGCCGCAGAGAGCGGATGTGACGTACGTCGAGGTCGGTACCGCGGATGAGCTGCGAACCGCCGCGCGCGGTGCTCTGGAGAGCGCGGACATCGTGATCATGGCGGCGGCGGTCGCCGACTACCGGGCCACGGCGAAGGCCGATGGCAAGATCGACAAGTCGGCCGCGGCGTCGCTGACGCTGGAGTTGGAGCGCACGACCGACATCCTGAGCGAGCTCGCCGCGCTGCGCAGCTCGCAGGTGTTGGTCGGCTTCGCGGCCGAACACGGCGAGGACGGACTCGAGCGCGCCCGGGCGAAGCGCGCGCGCAAGGGTGTCGATCTCCTCGTTCACAATGACGTCTCGGTCGCCGGAATCGGCTTCGGTGCGGACGAG
>JAOTZF010000199.1 GCA_029861485.1 Thermoleophilia bacterium
CTGCAGCACGAGTACGGTACGGGGTCGAGGGCGCCCCGCGTTGTGCTCGGCGGTCGTGCGCAGCGCGCCGCGAATCGCCTCGATGCGCGCCGTCGCGGCAGCGCCCCGATCTACGCGCGCGCCGAGCAGCTGAATCGAGTCCAGGACCTGGGCCAACGTGAGGTTCGCGAGCGCGAGCACGTCGACACCCACCGCATCGAGCCGATCGCGCAGATCTCGTTGCTGCGCTGACGGCACCAGCGCCACCAGGTCGGGCTCGAGCGCGAGGATCGCCTCGAGGCTCGGATTGAACAACCCTCCCACCCTCGGCAACGCCGACGCGGCCGGCTGCACCCGCGCCGACCAGTCGTCCACCCCGACCAACGCATCCGTCGCCCCCAGCGCCACGAGAATGTTCGTGATCGAAGGATTCAACGAAACCACCCGCGGCATCGCGGCGGCCGCTTCAAGAGGCTCCGACGCACCCGGCAACGCCCCGGCAAGCCGCTCTTCGCCACAGGCGAAGAGCACCGTCAGAGCAAGAGTCACGAGCCAGCGAAGATGCACCGCCGCAGGGTAGCGGGGCCCGCGCTACCTAGGACAAGAACAAGAACAGCGGAGGGGGCCCGTGCCCCCTCCGCGCTCGCGTTACTCGACCCGTGCCGTGGTCGGGCCCTCGGTGGTGAGGTGGGGACGCAGCCGGTCGAGGCTCGCCTCCCCGATGCCCTTCACCTCGACGAGCTCGTCGACGGAGCCAAAGCCTCCCCGACGCTCCCGCGCCTCGACGAGCGCCCGAGCGCGCGACGCACCGATGCCGGGGAGCTGCTCGAGCTCCTCCACGGTGGCCGTGTTCACGTTCACCACACCCGAGAAATCGGCGGCGAGCGACGCGCTCTCCAGGGTGAACAGGGCGAGCGCCAGCAGCGCTCCCGCAAGCTTCCAAGTCTTCATGCTTCTCTCCCGGGACCGACCGGGGCGAGACACGTGTTTGGCCGGTAAGCGGGCGACAGAGCCGCCCTGCCGGCACGGCACGCCTACGGCGTGCCTTTGTCGCTTCTAGTGATCGCGCGTCACGGAGTACGCGGCGGCGGCGAGCAGGTCCTGCTTCGCACGGCCTTCCGGGAAGGGGGCGATGGCCTGGGCGGCGCGGCCCGCGTGTTCTTCCGCGCGCCGCACCGTATCCGCGACCCCGCGGTAGCGCGCGACCGTTTCAAGCGCGGGCGTGAGATCGAGTCTCGCATCTTCCTCGCCATTCTGCTCGTTGCGCGCCGCTGTCTTGAGCAGCGTGGCGATGCGGTCGCGCTCCGCGGGGGTGCAGCGCTTGAGCGCGAGCAGCAGCGGGAGCGTGACCTTGCCCTCGCGCAAATCGTCGAAGGGGCGCTTGCCGAGATCGGCCTCACGATCTTCGTAGTCCAGGGCGTCGTCACGCAGCTGAAACGCGATGCCCAGCTCGCGCCCGAACTCAGCCAGGTGGCGGCGCTCGCCGCGGGTCACCCCCGCCACCACCGCGCCGACCTCCGTCGCCGCGGAGAGCAGCACCGCGCTCTTGCGCTCGATCACCGCGTAGTAGTGGGCCTCGGTGATCGTCGGATCGAAGCTCCGCTCGAGCTGCAGCAGCTCGCCTTCCGACATGGCGCGCAGCGTGCTGGCGAAGATCCATAGAATGTCGGCGTCGCCATCTTCCACGATCATCGACGAGGAGCGCGCGTACAGGAAGTCGCCGCCGAGCACCGCGCGCCGGTTGCCCCAGAGCGCGTTGGCCGAGGGCTGGCCCCGGCGCAGCTCCGAGAGATCGACGACGTCGTCGTGCAGCAGCGTGGCCGTGTGGAGCAGCTCGATGGCCGCCGCCATGTGAATGCGGCGCGGGCCGGTGTAGCCGCACAGCTCTGCCGCGAGTAGCAGCAGCGCGGGGCGCATGCGCTTGCCGCCGGAGCCGAGCACGTGATCGCCTAGCAGGCCCACCAGCTCGCTCGGGCTGTTCACCTGCTCGCGCATGGCCGCTTCGACCTGGGCCAGCGGCTCCTTCAAGGTCTCGACCGCGCGCCTGAACTGCGAGGCGGCACGGAGATCGAACTTCGGCGGCAGGTAGCCGGGGGAGGACGGCTGCATCGAGGCCAACGTAGCCGGCGGCCCGGGTGCTGTCAAAGGGTGCTAGTTCGAAAACATGATTGTTTTCGTAGCGTTAACTCGAGTTCACGAAGCGTGGACGCCGCTTGGCGTGCGGCCGCGCGAGGGGGAACGCGCGCCGACGGAAGCAATGCCCTAGCTGTGGGACCTAAGCACGTTGTGCACGGGATTCTCTGAGACGAGCCATCGGCGGTTTCTTTCCGAGTTCTCGATGGGGTCGCTGATGATTGTAGTGGGTGATCCAGGGACGTAGGGAGGCGGCTCGGATGGCCGAGGTCCGATAGGGGCGGCGGTAGGCCCAGCGGCGCTTGAGGGTCTGGATGAAGCGTTCGGCCTTGCCGTTGGTCTTGGGCGTGTAGGGTCGCGTGAAGCTCTGGCGGATGCCCTTCTCCTCGCAGAGGGCCAGGAAGTCCTTGGACTCGGCGTAGCACTTGGCGTTGTCGCTCAGGAGCCGCTGGCAATGGATGCTGAGGCTCTGGAACCAGCGAAGCGCCCGGCGGAAGAAGGCCGTGGCGTGCTTCCCGCTCTCGGCCGGAAGCACCTCGGCGTAGGCCAGGCGCGTGTGGTCGTCGACGCAGACGAAGACCACCTCCCAGCCGACCCCTCGCTTCTTGCGGCGCCGGTCCCCGTGGATGCGATGTCCGATGCCTTCGATCCGAGCGAGCTTCTTGGCGTCGATGTGAAAGAGGCCGCCAGGAACTGGGTGCTCGTAGCGCTGGGGTGGGTCGAGCGTCTCCTCGAGTCGCCAGAGGCGGCCGAGCCCGAGCTCCTTGAGATGCCTCGAGACGGTGGCGACGGGAACCCCGGTCTCGAGGGCGATCTCCCAGGCGGCCTTCTTGCGGCGGCGGAGCTGTTCCATGCGCTGGATCGCCCGGCGGGGCGTCCGACACGGGATGCGGTGCGGGCGCGAGGAGCGATCCGCCAGCGCCTCCTCCCCGCCCCGCTCGAAGCGCCTCAGCCACTTGTAGGCCGTGCCTCGCGTCACCCCGGCGGCTCTCGCCGCCCGGGACACGGGCCAATGCTCTCTTTGGATCCGATCGACCAACAGCCGACGCGTCTTCGGCGTCAGCTTCGCGTTAGGATGAAGGCGCACCTGAGGTGTCTCCTCTCTGAGGTTTGAGGTCTTCCAACAACCCCATTGTCCTCAGAGAGAGCCCTCAGGTGTGCACAATCTCCTGAGGCACCACAACTAGTCCCGAACCTCCGCTGGCCC
>JAOTZF010000018.1 GCA_029861485.1 Thermoleophilia bacterium
CAGCCACGGGACCCGGGTGGCCGGGATCATCGGCGCACGCGGTAACGACGGAGTTGGCGTGAGCGGCACGACGTGGCGCGCACAGATGATGGGGCTGCGCGTGCTCGACGCCACGGGCGCCGGCTCGATCGCCGACGTGGCGGCCTCGTTCCACTACGCCGGCCACCTCGACGCGCGCATCGTCAACGCCAGCCTTGGTGCGGCAGGACTGACTTCCCGGGCCCTGTCGGACTCGATCGCCAACTACCCCGACACCCTTTTCGTCTTCGCGGCAGGCAACAACGGCACGAACAACGCGACGAGCCCGATCTTCCCGTGCGACCTCCCGCACCCGAACATCCTCTGCGCCACCTCAACCGATCAGTCGGACGTTCTTTCGAGCTTCTCGAACTTCGGCGCGACGTCGGTCGACATCGCGGCCCCTGGGGAGAACATCACCAGTACGGCCCGTGGCGGCAGCTACACGACCGACGATGGAACCTCTTTTGCGGCGCCATATGCGGCCGGCGTCGCCGGTCTGGTGCTCGCGGCCAATCCCAGCGCGCGTACCTCGCAGCTGAAGGGCGCGATCACCGCGAGCGCGATGCCGCTCGCGAGCCTTGCGGGCGCGACCGCGACCGGCGGTCGCCTCAACGCACCTGGCGCCCTTGCGAGCCTGCCGAGCTCCGGCGGAGCGCCAGTGGTCGCCACCGGAACCGCACGCTCGATCACGACGACCTCGGCTCGCCTCGCGGGGACCGTTGTGCCGAACGGCGGCCCCGCCTCCTACTACTTCGAGCACGGGCCCACGGCGGCCTACGGTTCCCGCACCGGGATGTACCCGGGTGCAGCTGCCCAGCGCTCTGTGGACGCGCCGATCCGGAACCTGAGGCGCGACTCGGTCTACCACTACCGGATCGTCGCGGTGGACTACGACGGCATCGCCTTTGGCCCCCATCGCGCCTTCCGCACGGCAGGGGCCAAGGCCTTTGTCAAGGTGAAGGTGGAGGGCAGAAGGACGAAGCTGCACCTCGGTCTTCCTCAGCGCACCACGGTCAGCGCCAAGCTCCAGCGGCTCACGATCGTGAAGCGCGGCAATAAACGCATCGCCACCTTCAAGAAGGTGAGGAACCTGCGCGCGCGCGCGCAGGCGGCCGGGCCCAAGCGCGCGCGCTCACTCGGTCGACTGTCGCCGGGGCGCTACCGCCTCAGCATCCGCTTGAAGTCTGGGACGGGAGTACGGAACGTGGTGCGCAACTTCCGCGTCAGTCCTCGCCGTCCGAAGCTCCTCACGGTTTCTACGGCCAAGGGAAAGCGCTTCGTGAACCTGATGCTCTACTCGGGAGCAGGTGTCAGCGGGCAGGTCCAACGCCTGCAGGGCCGGCAGTTCGTCAACGTTCGGCGGATCCGCGCGCGCGCGCTCGGCAGCGGCGAGCGGCGCCTCGCTGTGCCTCGCGGGCTTCGCAAGGGCCACTACCGCGTGAAGCTCGTGATCAACGAGGGCGGCCGCAAGACCGGCCGCGCCAAGCGCTTCCGCATCTAGCGCGCTAGCTGCGAGCCAGAAGTGTCGCGACCTCTTCTTCGCGCCCCTGCATGATCTGCTCGAGCGCGTGCACCGCGACAGGCCAGAACTGCGTTCCTGCCTGAGCCCGACACTCCGCCAGCGCGCGCTCATCGCCGAGCCGTGGCCGGTAGTCGCGCGGTGAGGTCATCGCCACCCAGGCATCGGCAAGTGCGAGGATGCGCGCGCCTTCGGGGATTAGCTCGCCCACCAGGCGTCCGGGGTAGCCGCCGCCGTCCCAGTGCTCGTGGTGATGACGAATCCAGCTGACCTGGTCTTCGTCGAGGACCTCGCCCGAGATGGTCGCCCCCACGTCGGCGTGGAGGCGGATCTTGGCCAGATCCTCATCCTCCAGCGAGCCACGTCGCACGCGGAGCTTCGCCGGCACGGCGACCCAACCCACGTCGTGGAGCAATGCCGCTTCGTGCAGGCGCGCGGCGTCGGCATCGGTCCAGCCGCATCGCTCGGCGATTGCCGCGGCGAGTTGCGCCACGCGATCCGAGCGCGGAATCGCGCCAGGATCGGTCTCCTCCTCGATGCCGCGCACCAACGAATGCAGCCCGTCCTGGGCGCGGGCCCTCGCCACACCCGTGCGTCGGCCGCGCTGGCTGGGATCGGCGCCGATCTCGGGCGACCACGCGCCGGATTGGTCGCGGCCGTGCTGCTTGGCCCAGTAGAGGGCCGCGTCGGCTTGGCCGACCAGGCGCTCGGCATCGGCTCCGGCCGAGGCGGTCGCGACACCGAGTGAGATCGTGAGGGACCCCACGTCCGGGAAGTCCCGCTCGCGAATCGCGAGCCGCGCTCGCTCGGCCGCCGTGAGCGCGCCACGGGCGTCGGTCTCGGTGAGAATCCAGGCGAACTCCTCGCCGCCCACGCGTGCCACGAGGTCGCCCACGCGGGCCAGCTCGGTGAGGCGCGAGGCGACCTCGACCAGCACCTGGTCACCGGCCTGGTGCCCGTGAGTGTCGTTGACCATCTTGAAGTGATCGATGTCGGCAAGCACGAGCGATAGCTGCTGGCCTCCGCGCAACGACCGCGACACCTCATGACGCAGGCGCTCATCGAAGGTGCGACGGTTGGCGAGACCCGTCAGCGGATCGGTGGAGGCGGCCGACTCGAGGCGGCGGCGGGCATCGTCGTTGGCGATCGCGAGCGAGGCGAGCTCGGCCAGGCCCTCGATGCCGCTCTCGGCGTGACGCGGCACCAGATCGCTGCTGGTGGTCTCGACGAAGACCACTCCCCAGATCTCCGAACCGGAGCGGATCGGTGCCGCCACCGAGGCGATGGGCTGGTCGGTTCGACGCGAGCCGAGGATGGTCGCGCGCAGCGGGTCGTCGGATTCGGACTCGCGATCGCTGAGCGCCAGCCGCGAGGGCACCACGCGGTCGTCCTCGGATGACCAGGCCACCACGACGCCGCTCTTGCGGCCGCCTGAGAACCGCGCAACGCCCCCGATGTCCCCGGCGGTGAGGCTACGCGCCTCACGGGCAACGAGCTTGAACACCGCGTCGGGGTCGATCTCCCGCGCCACCGCCGTCGCCACCGTCCGCAGCGCGGCCTGCTGAGCCGCAAGGGCGCGATTCTCGGCGTCACGCTCGCGCAGATGCCCCTCGGCGCGCTTTCGCGCGGTGATGTCCTTGACCGTGCAGACGTAGCCCGCCGTGCGCCGTCCGGGATCCGCGCGCTTGGCCACGCTGAGAATCGCCGGCACCTCATCGCCGTCGGAGTTGCTGAGCGTCAGCTCGAACTCGCCGACCCCGAGCACCGCGACCTCCTCGAGGATCTCGAAAAGGCGATCCGACTCGCTCTCGATGAGAAAGGCGAATGGCGGCTCAGAGCCGATCAGATCGGACTCCTCCATGCCGACGATCTCCGCGAAACGGGCGTTTACGGTCTCGATCGCGAGGGTCTCTCCGAGCACGACAAGGCCGTCCTGAATCGCGGACACGACCGCGCGTGAGCGGTCCCGCTCACGGCGCACCATCTCAGAGGACCGCCGGCCTTCGCGCTCTCGCGCGGCTGCCAGCAGGAACAGCAAACCCACCAGGGCCGCCACCCCGAGACCGGTGAGAAGCACGATGCCCGGGGCGACCAGCGACCCGCGCAGCCCGGTGACCTCGACGTTGATCGGCACGCCGGCGATGTCGACCGTGTCGGAGCCGGAGCCGCCGTCCTCGGCGAAGGCCACCTCGACCCGCGCATCCCTCGGCGCTCCGGCGGCCGCGATCTCGGTGAGGCGATCGCGCTCGAGGCTGCCGGCGACGAAGCCGATCAGAGCCGCGCGACGCCCGGCCTGACCCCCGGGGTCGACCCCGCCGCGGTAGACCGGCTGGTAGGTGACGACGGCGCGCGGCCCTTCGGCGAGGCGTGCAGGACCGGCGGCGGCAGCTTGGGCGCTGTCGCGGGCTCGCTGGAGGGCAGCGCGAAGCTGTGGCTCACTCCAGTGATCCACCCCGACCGCTCCGTCAGCGGGAGCCCCCAGGCGCGCGGGAGCGATGGACGGGAAGTACACGGAGCGCCTGCCGGCCACCCCGGCGGAGCGGCCCTCCTCGAGCTGCAAGATCGGGCTCTGAAGGCCGCGCTCGAAGCGCGCCCGCTCGGCAGCCGACACCCGCGGAAGCCAGGAGACCTCGCTGAGGCCCGCCCTGAGGGGCGCCTCTGAGAGCTCCTGGAAGCGTTCGGCCGTGACATCCCCCCCTTGGGCGAGCGATGCGGAGAGCACCGCCAGCGACGAGCGCTGGGCCGAAGACTGAGCGTCGATCCGCTGGGCGGCCTGGATCGCGGCGTCCTCCTGGATCGTCGATGCCCGCTGGTGGCTCTCGGCAAAGAGCCAGGCGGCGATGAGTGCCGTCACGACGAGTAACCCCACGACCAGAGCCAGGGGCAGGCCCGCGCGCCGAAAGGCGTCGCCGGCTTCGCGGGCTCGGGAGCGGCTACTCATGCTTCGATGATGGCACGCATGGGGGCCGGAGCCACATGCGCGAGGAGCTTAGATGCCTTCGGAAAGGTACGGCTCCCAACTAGACGGACGCTTCGGTACGGCCAGCGAGATGAATACCTGCGGCCCTGGCGCGCGTGGAGTGGAACGGATCGGCATGGCCGCCTCTGTCGGGAGGCGATCAGCCTTCCTCAGGTTGCAGGACGAGCACGCGGTCACCAGGTTGTCCCAGGTACCAGCTCCTCCACGGCTGCTGGGTACGACGTGGTCGACGGTAAGACGAGTGCGCGATCCGCAGTACTGGCACTCATAGCCGTCACGGGCGAAGACCGCCCGCCGGGAGATGCGACGCCCCTGATATCGGGGTACGCGCACGAAATAGGTGAGCCGGATGACCAGGGGTGCGGCGAAGCTGGAAGTGGCACTACGCAGGTACTTCGCGGCGCGCTCGAGCACCTCGGCCTTCTCCTTGAGTACGAGTACGACCGCACGTTTGAGCGAGCAAACGTTTATGGGCTCGTACGTCGCGTTCAGAACAAGGACCTGGTCAGCCACGCCGTCCACTCCTTTCCGCCGGACCGCCCCGCCACTGACCGCGGCCAGTCTAGCCCGAGCCTCG
The DNA here is from genome assembly GCA_029861485.1 of Thermoleophilia bacterium. Taxonomy (GTDB): domain Bacteria; phylum Actinomycetota; class Thermoleophilia; order Miltoncostaeales; family Miltoncostaeaceae; genus CAMYIK01. Next base: position 5,098 of record JAOTZF010000018.1, read on the forward strand.
CTCCACGGGAAACGAGCCCAGGAAGGTCACGTCGGCAACTTCTTGTAACTCGATGGCGCTGATTGCGGCGTCTATGGAGAGATCGCGATCGCGACTGCCCTCGATGTCGATGAAGAAGATGTACTTCCACAGGCCGGTCCTGGCCGGGCGACTCTCGAGCTTGGTGAGGTTGACGCCGCGCATTGCGAACTCCTGCAGGATCGCGAGCAGCGCGCCAGGACGATCCCTATTCAGGGCGCAGACGATGAACGTGGTGAAGCGGCCCGGGCCGGTCGCCTCCGCCGGGGTCTTGCCGATCAGAACGAAGCGGGTGTGGCTGTCGGGGGCGTCGGCGATGTCCTCGGCGAGGATGGCACCGCCGTAGATTTCGGCCGCCCTCCGCGAGCCGATCGCCGCGTCGGCGCCGCTATCGGTGACCGCCTGCTGTACCGCCTCCGCGGTGGAGTTCGAGGCGACCACCTGGGCGTCGGGCAGTTGAGAATCGATGAAATGCCTGCATTGGGCCACCGCGTGAGGATGCGAGAGCACGCGGCTGACCGATTCCCGCGTTAGGCCGGGTCGGCCGATGAGGTGATGGCGTACGGGGTGCACGACCTCCGCTCGGATGAGCAGCGCGCCACCGGCGGCAACCAGCCGGTCGAGGGTCTCCGACACGGAGCCCTCCAGCGAGTTCTCGATCGGCACCAGGCATTCGGTCACCGCCCCTGCGCTCACCGCTGCAAAGCAGTCACGAACGGAGGCAAGGGGCTGAGCGTCGTCGGCGCTCCCGCGCAGTGCGATCAGCGCCTCCTCGGCAAACGTCCCAGCCGGTCCGAGGTAGCCGACGCTCACTCTTCGGCGTCCTCGGGCCCAGCTGGTGGTCGCAGCGACGGGAGGGGCTCGCCGATGGCCAGCTCGACGGCCTTGTACTCCTCGGGCGACAGGCGCTGCGGCGATCGGCCTGCGTGAATCTCCTTGAGGTACACCCGAGCGTGGTCGCGGGCGTGCAGGGAGGTGATCACCGTGCCGTTTCGGGCCTCGTCGAGCAGGGCGATCGACCAGCTCTGCTGGCCCCCCATGTCGCGGTAGGCGTCGTAGCGGACCAGGCCTTGAAAGCGGATGGCGGCGCGCAGCGCGCGATCGACGAAGCGCTGCCGCTCGTCGATCTCGCCCTTCAGGTCGCCCAGCTGATCCTCGAGACGGCGCTGGGAGAGCTGCAACGCGCTCTGACGATCGATCAGGCTGGCGGGTGAGCCGTCGGGCATCAAGACCCGCTGTGTCGCGCGCAGGCGGCGGATCGACAGCCACAGAGCGACCCCGAGAAGGACGGCGATGACACCGGGCGCCGCGGCCAGGCCGAGGAGCCAGAGCGGCGTGTCGTCCACGCTGGCTAGAAGCTGATCTTCACCGGGTACTCGGCCCGGTTGTTCTGCGTGCTGGTCTCACCTTCGACCGGCTCGATGTTGACGGTGAGCGTGCCGGACTCTCCCAGGCGGGGATTGCCCGAGAGGGGGACGTCGAGAGTGAGCTGTTCCTTCGGCTGGATCACGTCGATGTTGCGCTCGGCGGTGATGGTGTCGTTCGGGTTCTCAGGATACGAGAGCGTGACGGTCACCGGCACGTTCTGCTCTTCGAAGTCACCACCGTTCTCAAGCGTTACCTTCCAGACCAGTTCTTCCGAGGACACCGTCGTCTCGTTGCTGGTCGAGAGCTGCTGACCCGATGGCTGTGCCTCGACCGAGAGCAGCCCGAGGCCGCGCAGGGTTCCCGTCTCGTCGTCGCTGGCGGTCGCGTCATCACCCGACCCGCCTCCGCCGGTCTTCAGCTTCCCGACCAGCGAGCGCGCCCCGGTCGGCGAGGCCAGACGCGTGGTGTTGCCCGGCAGGAAGTGGACCTCGTCGCCCTCGGGAATCTCCACGTCGGCGATGTTGTCATCCTCGAGCGCCACCAGGGCCGGCCCCACGAATGAATCGTCGTAGATGACGTCACTCGCGAGGAAGCGCTGCATCTGCTCGGCGATCCCGGTGGCCGCCGCGTTGACGTTGCTCGATCCGATGAGCGCGGGCAGGTTGTCGGCGAGCGTGTTGAGGCCGTTCGTGCGGTATTCGAAGGCCGTTATGAGGCTGGCCTGCGCATCGTCCAACTTCCCCGGCGGGTCGAGTTGCCTCGTCTCGTCGACGACCGACTGAGACTGGTTGGCAAGCTGACGGACCGCCGTCTGGATCTGCTGGGGCCCGCGATTGTCGTTGTTGTTGAGCACCTCGCGCAGAGACTCTCCTTGACCGGCCGACTCGGTGATCAGGGCGGTCGAGTCGGCGACGTAGGTCTTGTACGAGTCGACGAGCTGATCCCGCTGGCAGTCGCGCACGACGAGCACGATGACCACGACCAGCACCACGGCCGCCACGAGCAACCCGAGCAGTCGCGGGCTGGGAGGAGGGATGGACAGACGACCGCCACCGCCCCCCCGGCGCTTTCGAGCACGGCCACGCGAGCGCGAGCGCTGCGGCGGAGCCGGCTCCTCGGCGTCTTGCCATTCGAAGTCCGCGTCGTGCGCGGGGGAAGGGTCGTCGTGTTCGTCGTTCATGGCCGGTCGGGGCGGGGCACGAAACGTTACCGCCGGCTCCGGGCGCTATCGGTATGGGCGAGGGGGGACTCGAACCCCCAAGCTCTTACGAGCACTAGACCCTGAACCTAGCGTGTCTACCAATTCCACCACTCGCCCGTGGGTCCTGCCCGGAGGTCAGGCTAGCGGAATCGTAACACGGCGTTTCACGCGAACCAGGACCCGGCGGCGCGCGGTCGAAGGGGTCCCAGTGCGCTCCGAGGACACCGATCTGCCGCCGATTCTCGGCCGCTATCGGCTGTGTAGACCCCTTGGTCGCGGCGCGAGCTCGGCCGTTTACCTGGCTGAGGACCTGAGATCGCGCGCGCGGTTGGCAGTCAAGCTGGTTCCCGACCAGGATGGCCTCGCCGATCGGGCACGGCGGGAGATCGCCGCGATGTCGCGGCTGGGCCACCCGAATATCGCGCGCCTGATCGACTGTGGGTGGCACGGGGACGTCCTGGCCATCGTGCAGGAGCTCGCCGATGGGGTCATCCTCAGTGAGCGGTGGCGCCTCAGCGCGCCGTCAGCGCGGGGTGTGATCGCCGTCGTCACGCAGGTTCTCGACGCCCTGACGCACGCCCACGCGCGGGGCATCGTGCACCGCGACGTGAAGCCGTCGAACGTGATCGTCGACGACGACGGCGCGGCGCGGCTGATCGACTTCGGGATCGCCCGCATGACCGGTGACAGTGCCTGCACCGTAGCCGGCGATCTCATCGGAACCGTCGCCTACATGTCGCCGGAGCAGGCCCGTGGCTGGTCGGCGTCGCCCGCATCCGATGTCTGGGCGGCGGCGGTCATCGCCTACGAGGGCCTCGCAGGAGCGAACCCGCTGCTCGGCCGAAATCCGCGCGAGACCGTTGCGCGCGTCAGCACGGCCCGCGTGCCGCGCCTTGGCACCGTGCGCCGACGCACCTCCAAGCACCTGGAATCCGCCCTTCATGCGGCCCTTGCCCCAGATCCGCAATCACGCCCCCGCGCCGACGAGCTTGGCAGCGCGCTGCGCGCTGCGCTGGTGCGGGGCAGGCACCAGCAGCGCGTCGGCGCGGCGATTGCGAGCGGAGCGGCGGGAGTCGTCGGTCTGGCGGCAGGAGCGCCGGCCATCGCCGCGCTTGCAGGGCTTGTAGGGGTAGCCGCCATCGCGCGGCGCACACCCGCACCACCCCGGACCTGAGCACCTCTTGGGTATGATCGCCCCGGAAGCAGCGATGCCGGGCCGCCGCTTTGCGGGCTGCCGCGCGCGTTACCCTCGGCGCAAGCGCTGAGGAGGGGCAGAAAGCCGTGCTCAGAACGATCGAGCAAAGAATCGAGTCCATAGTCGAGCGGACCTTCGGCCGTGCGTTTCGCAGTCGGCTGCAGCCGGTCGAGCTCGCGAGGAAGTTGGCGCGCGAGATGGAGCACCACAAGACCGTCTCGGTCTCGCGGGTCTATGTGCCCAACGAGTTCACGGTCTATCTCTCGCCGAGCGACAGGGAGGAGTTCTCGAGCTACGAGGCGAGCCTCACGAGCGAGCTCGGCTCCTACCTCTCGCAACATGCGAAGGCCGAGGGCCTTTCGCTGGTCTCCGATCCGGCCGTCGTCTTCGAGACCGACGAGGACCTGCGCATCGGCGAGTTCGGCATCGCCTGCCGGATGGCCGAGGCACCCGATCCGGACGAGCCCTCGATGCGCCCCGCCGTCCCGGCTGCGCCCCACGGCACGCCCATTCGCACCGCGCCTGCCCCAGACCTCGACGCCCCGGGGATTCCCGCCCCCGGTGTGGCCGGTGCGGCTGCCGGAGTCGCCGGGGCGGGAGTATCCGCGGGATCCGGCGCTCCGGCGCCGGTCTCCGCGACCGACCTCAAGGACGACGACCCGGAGCCCCCCGAGCCCGCCCCTGAAGCGCCCCCCGCTCCCGCACAGCCGACACGCATTCACGAGGGCCTCGCGGCCGTCTCCGGCACCCAGATGTTCAACGCCGACCAGGCCGCCGTGGAGGGCGTGCCCCGCGAAACGCTCACCCTGGTGACGCCCGGTGGACGGCGCCGAGTGACCAAGCGCGTCACGCGCCTGGGGCGCAGCCGTGACTGTGACGTGGTGGTGGACGACCAGAACGTCAGCCGCCGACACGCGGAGATCCGCCACGTGGGCATCGAGTACGTCATCGTGGATCTCGACTCGACCAACGGTGTCGAGGTGAACGGCGACCTCGTGACACGCCACGCGCTCGCGGACGGCGACGAGGTAATGCTGGGCGCGACCACCCTGCGCGTCGAGCTCTCGTGAGCGAAACCGGGCTCCTGATCGCCCAGGCGGCGTTCGTCGTCCTCCTCTACGGCTTCATCTGGCTGGTGGTCCGCTCGTCCAGCAAGCAGGTGGGCGTCTCGATGCCTCCACCGCCCGCCCCGGTGATCGAGCCGCAGCGCAAATCATCGCCTCCGCCCATGGACCTGGATATCGACATGTTGGATGCCGAGCCGGACCTGCTGGAGGCAAGCAGTGCGCCACCCATCGAGGAGCCGGTAGCGGCCGCGCCTCCCGTTGATCAGCACGCCCACGATCTCGTGACCGTGGAGCCGCCGCCGCGGGAGAACGACGACCTCGAGGGCCCGGCCGGCGCCTTCGACCTCACCGACGCGTCACGCCCCCGGCTGGTGGTCGAGAGCTCCCCGGTGCTGAGCGCCGGCACGGAGTTCGTACTCGAGGGGGGGATGACGATCGGTCGTTCGCCGTCGAGCGGCGTGCTGATCGACGACGACTTCGTTTCGCACATGCACGCACGCGTCATGCGGCGCGGCGAGTTCTACTTCATCTCGGATCTCGGCTCTACGAACGGCACCACGATCAACGGCCGGCCGGTCGACGAGGATCGTCAGCTGCGCGTCCGCGATGAGATCCGGCTGGGCGAGACGGTGCTCCGCTACGAGGAATGAACCTGCCGACCGTCCTCAAGGTCGTCGAGGTCGCGTCCGCAACCGACATCGGACGGGTGCGCGACCACAACGAGGACCGCGCGCTCGCCACACCGAGCCTGCTTGCCGTCGCCGACGGGATGGGTGGTGCGCAGGCCGGCGAGGTCGCGGCGCAGATCGCGATCGACCACCTCGATCGTCTCGGAAAACCTGCGGACGGCGCCGCGGTGGTCGAGGCCATCGAGGAGGCGAACGAGGCAATCATCGAGGCCTCCGCCAGCGACCCCGACAAGTCCGGCATGGGCACCACGATCACCGCGATCAGCCCGCAAGACGGCCACCTGCGGGTGGCACACGTCGGGGACTCGCGCGCCTACCTCTGGCGCGACGAGGCGCTGCGCCAGCTGACCTCCGACCACTCCGTCGTCGCCGAGCTCGTGCGGCAGGGCAAGATCACCGCAGAAGAAGCCGAGGACCATCCCCATCGCAACGTCATCACCCGCGCGCTCGGCGCAGACGCCCGCGTGGCGGTCGATAGTGGAGATCAGGCGGGCAGGGACGGAGACATCGTCCTGATCTGCAGCGACGGCCTCAGCGCCCAAGTCAGCGACGAGGCGATCGCCGCGGTGATGCGCTCCGAGGACGACCTCCAAAGCGTTGCCCGGATCCTGGTAGAGCAGGCCAACGCTGCCGGAGGCATCGACAACGTCACGGTGGTGCTCGCTCGCCTGGAGATGACCGAAGGCGAGGCGCTCGCCTCGACCACAGCCGAGCTTCCGGCAGCCGGAGCGGACAAGCCTCGATCGCGCCCCAGGCTGAGTCCCGTCGCGCTCAGCATCGCCGTGCTCCTGGCGCTTGCCATCGGCGGTACTGCGTGGCTCTGGTCACGTGCCTTTATGGTGCAGGACGGGGACGGGCAGGTCGTCGTGAAGCGGGGAATCCCGCTCTCGGTCGGTGGCATCCCGCCTCGGGTGACATGGCAAGAGACCGGCGTGGACGCGGCCAGGGTGAATGCCGTCGAGCCCGCGTCCCTGAGCGACTCCGCCCGTGGTCGCGGTGAGGCCGTACTGCTCGCCACACGCCTGGCGTGGCAATACGGCATTGGCGAGGCGCCGATTATTCCGGAGCCGCCGCGGGTAGATCCGGCCCCCGTGCCGCCGCCGGACCAAGCGCCATGACCCAAGCGCGTCGTTGGCGAGAGCTGGGTTTTCTCCTGCCTGCGGCCGTGCTCGGCGCCCTTGCCGCGGGCTCGGTGGCAGCGGCCCGCACGGACGATCTGGACCTCTCGCCACTGCCCGGTGCGCTCGCCGTGCTCGCGGTGTTCTTGATCATGCATGCCGTACTGCGCGTCCGGGCCCCGCTGGCCGATCCCTACGTGCTGCCAATCGTCGGTGTGATCTGCGGGGTCGGGCTCGCGGCCGTCTACCGTGTCGACGCGGAGCTCGCGCGCGACCAAGTGATCTGGGTAGCCGTGGGAGCAGCGGTATTCGTCGCCGTCATCGCGCTGCTGCCGGATCCACGGGTGCTGCAGAGCTACCGCTATCTGATCGGCCTGGGCGGTGTCGGCCTGCTGCTGATCACGATGGCGTTCGGCACCACGATCAACGGCGCCAAGCTCTGGATCGAGCTTCCGGGCGGCCAGACGGTGCAGCTGGGCGAGGTCGCCAAGGTGCTGATCGTGATCTTCATCGCCGGCTACCTGC
>JAOTZF010000200.1 GCA_029861485.1 Thermoleophilia bacterium
CGATCCATCCTCAGACCTCGTGGATCAATGCACCGGCCAGACGTCGGAGCTCGGCGGGAATGTCACCACCGGGCTGAACAGCCAGCTCGGCGACACCGTCAGCCGCCAGATCCTGAGCGCGCTCCCGGAGAGCCGCTGCCGTTCCGGTGAAGCTGAAACGGGCGATGTTGGCCGCGGTCGCGACCTCGCGGTCCTGTGGGAGCACGATCTCGACCAGATGCCCGCGGTGCAGCTGCTGGTAGCGCCGTTCGGGGAAGTCCGCGGAGACCGAGGCGACGTACCCCTCCGCCTGCTCGCGGAGCTCGGCGTCGACGTTCTCCAGGCGCCACGGCTGCTCGGCGAAGGCGTGGAAGGCCACCGCGACGACGGGCCCTGCGGCGGCCACGAGCCGTGGGCTGTCGAGCGGCTCGCCATCATCGGCGACGGATCCCACGGCGTGGACGCACAAAGGGATATCCGCACCGATGCCCGCCTTCAGCACTCCGAGGCCGCCGGGATAGAAGATCCCCGTCATCGCCCCGTCGCCGATGCGGCCGGCGAGAGCCTGCGTCTTCGTACCCCGGCAGGAGACATAGAACGGCACGCGCAGATCGCCTTCGGCACCGGGAACGGGGATCGGCAGAACCTCGTGCCCGCCCTCGGGATGAAGGGCCGACTCTCCTGCAAGCAGGGCGCGCAGCGCGGAGACCTCGTCCTGCAGCCTGCCAAGGCTCACCGGACCGAGTCCCAAGGTGAAGCGCCCGGTGAATCCGGCGCCGACCGCGACCGTCACACGTCCGGAGGCCAGACCGGTGAGAGTGCGCACCGCGGCGGCAGTGGCCACTGGCGTCCGCAGGCCGGGCACGATCAGACCGACGCCAAGCCGGATGCGCTCGGTGCGCTCGGCGGCCCGCGCGAGCGTGATGAACGGATCGCTGTAGAGCAAGGGAGAGTCGTAGACCCAGGCAGTGTCGAAGCCGAGTTCCTCTGCCAGGCGGATGTGCTCCGGCGTATTTACGACGGGAGCGAAGAAGGCGGAGATCGCCGGCGTGCTCATGCGGGCGAATACCGAATCACCCGCGGGTACAGGCTGCGCCCGAGCGTGAGCACCAGGGTCGCGATCGCCAGAGCGGCCAGGCTGGCCACCGCGAGCGCCCCCGTGAGGCCGATGAGCTGCGACAGGTATCCGAGGGCTATCGTCGGCACGGTCCCAGAATACGCGCACATGTAGAGCGCTGAGATCAGGCGGCCGCGCTCGTTGAGGGGCACCGACACCCCACAGATGGCGGTGCAGCCCTGCAGGATCAAACCGTTCAACAATCCGATCACGCCGGCCGCCACGATGACGAGGGCGACCGAATCGAACCCGGCTGCGGCGACGACCAGGATCGAGGCCGAGGCTGCGCTGGCAACGCCCATCATCACCGCGCGGCGGGGCTCGAGGTGGGCGAGGAGCACCGGCGTGAGCCCGCCCATTCCGAGCACGAGGAACCCCACGAGACCGATGAGCGCGACGTTGGTGACCCCGAGCGTGTCGGCCATGTACAGCGGGACGACCGACAGCAGGGTTGCGTCGAGGAAGCTCATCATGAAGACCGCCGGCGCCAAGAAGGTCGCGAAGGCCGCCAGCTGGCCGTGAGGCACGCCGACCGAGAACCTGCCGGCGGGCGTGCCCCGGGAGATCGTCTCCGGCGAGAGCACAACCGCGGCGACGGCGATCAGCATCGCGACGACGTGGAGTTGGAACGGCCGGTGGATCGGGTCCGCCGAGTACTGCGCGACCAAGCCGGCGATCCCCGGACCGAGGCCGAAGCCGAGTCGGAAGCCGAGGCCCGCGAGGGCCGCCGCTCGCTCGCGGGCCGCCGCGTGCGCGTGATCGACGACGAACGCCGTACCTACGCCCAGCATGCCGCCGACGGCGAGCCCCTGGAGGATGCGACCGAGGAACAGCAGCGGTACCTGATCTGCGAACGAGAGCAGGAGCGACGCCGCCGTGATCGAGGCGAGCGCCGGGAGGATCACGCGCTTGCGCCCAAGGCGGTCGCTGGCGTTGCCGAAGATCAGCATCGTCGGCACCACCATCAGGGAGTAGACGGCGAACAGGAGGGTGATCTCACCGTTGGTGAGCGCGAATCGCTCTTGGTAGAGTGGGAAGAGCGGCGTGACGATGCTGGTACCCATCGTGAAGATGAGCAGGGCGAGCCAGGCCGCCCAGGCCGGCCGGGTCACGTCGGTCGGTCGCCGGGCGCCGGGCCGGGAGAGCCCGGCATGCGCCACGCGGCGAGGAAAGCCAGCCCGAGGAAGATGACGGCGATCAGCGAGGCGTTGGTGAAGCCGTCGACAACGCGGTCGGCGACCTCCGGCGAGACGTCGGTCAGATCATCGACCGGCACCGACGCCGTCAGCACCGCGCCGAGAATCGCCGCTCCGAAGGCCCCGCCGGTGTAGCGACTGATGTTGGGAAACGACGACGCGACGCCGAGGCGCGCTGGTGGCACCTCGCTGATGGCCACGACCGTGATCGGCGAGGTGGCGAACGCCAGTCCCGCGCTCAGCGCGAGGATGCCCGGCAGGATCGCGACGTAGCTCTGGCCTGCCGCGCCGGCGGCGAGGCCGAGCGTCCCCGCAGCTGCGAGCGCATAGCCCGTCATCGCCACCCGATCAGCGCCGAATCGGTTGATTCCCCGCCCCGCGAAGGGTGAGACGACCGTATACGCGATCGCCACGGGCATGATCCCCAGCGCCAGTCCAATCGGTCCGTAGCCGAGCACCGCGGACATGTAGAACGGAAGCACCAACAGGACACCGAAGAGCGTCGCTGCCCCGGTCATCGACGCGAGGTTCGCGGTTCTCAGAGATCGCAGGCGAAAAAGGTCGAGGGCGATCATCGGTTCGTCAGTTCGTGACTCGTGCCAGACGAAGATCGTCAGCAGCGCGGCGCCCGCTCCGAGCAGGCCCAGGGTGGCACCGCTGGTCCAGCCCCAGATCGCGCCGCGTGAGAAGGCCAGCAGAATCGGAAACAACCCTGCGGCGGCCAGTACCGCTCCGGTGATGTCGAAACGGCCCGCCGGACGGACAGGCGATCGCTCGGGCAGTATCAGCAGAGCACCCACCAGGGCGATCAGCACGAAGACCGGCGTGAGCCAGAAGAGGCTCCGCCAACCGGCCAGCGAGACGAGAACGCCAGAGATCCCCAGCGCTATCACCGGACCGATGCTGATGACGCTTACGATCGTGCCCATCGCGCGGCCACGCTCCTGGGGACTGAAGAGCTCACCGACAGATGCGAAGGC
>JAOTZF010000019.1 GCA_029861485.1 Thermoleophilia bacterium
TGGTTGGCCTCGTCGTCATGCAGATGCGGATGCTTGGCGATCTTGCGGCGATCCGCGACCGGAACCTCGGTCGCGAAGACGTCGCCGATGTCGCTGCGGTGGCCGGATCCGGCTTCGCGTGGCGGATTCTGGGCCGCACCGCAATACGAGCCACCGGCCGGCCGATCATGGCGCGCGGCGCCGTCGCCTGGGCGGCAACCCGAGGAATCGGTCTGGTGGCGCAACGCCGCCTCGCAGGCGATCGCACCTACGGCCGCACCCTGGATGTGACCACCCTGAAGGACACGGCCGGTTCTCTTGCCGGCCGTGTCACGTCGCTACGAGAAGGACGGAAAAGCTGAAGACCCAAATCCTGGTGTCGGTCGACCGCGCCGAGACGCGTGTCGCAATTCTCGATGACGGCAAGACCGTCGAGGTCTATCTGGAGCGGCGCGGCACCCGTTCTGTCGTGGGGCATGTCTGGAAGGGCCGGGTCGGCAACGTCCTGGCGGGCATGGAGGCGGCCTTCGTGGACGTCGGCCTGGAGAAGAACGGCTTTCTCCACGTGGATGAGGTCGTCGCCCTCGGCGTGCCCAAGAGCAAGCGCATGATCGCCAACCTGCTCAAGAAGGGCGACGAGGTCCTCGTGCAGGCCACCAAGGATCCCATGGGCACCAAGGGCTGCCGGCTGACGATGCAGCTCTCGCTCGCCGGGCGCTTCGCCGTCTACGTGCCCTACGGAGACGGGGTTGGCATCAGCAAGCGTCTGCCCGATGAGGAGCGCTCTCGTCTACGCAAGCTGATGCGCAAGATCTCGCCCGAGGAGGGCGGGGTCATCGTGCGCACCGCCGCCGCGGGAGTCGCTGAGGATGCGCTGACGCGCGACCTGGAGTCGCTCGGGCGCCTCTGGGAGGCCCTGAAGGCCCGCGCCGCGGAAGCGCCAACGCCGACTCTGCTGTACAGCGAGGCGGACATCTCTCTGCGGGTGATCCGCGATCTGCTCAACGAGCAGGTGGACGAGGTGCTGGTCGACGATCAGGAGCAGCACGACCGCATTCACGGCTTTCTGAAGCGCACCAGTCCCGCGATGGCCGACCGGGTCGGCTACTACGAGGACGATCAGCCGCTGTTCGAGCGCTACGGCGCCGAGGCGGCCGTGCGGTCCACCCTGACCCGGCGCGCCGACATGAAGTCGGGTGGCTACCTGATCATCGACGACACCGAGGCCATGACCGTCATCGACGTCAACAGCGGACGCAACGTCGGTCGCGGAGGATCGCGTCTCGAGGACACCATCACCAAGACCAACCTCGAGGCCGCGGAGGAGGTCGCCCGCCAGCTGCGTCTCCGAGACATCGGCGGCATCGTGGTGATCGACTTCATCGACATGGACGACAAGAAGAACCGCGACGCGGTCATGAAGGCCCTTGAAACGGCCCTTGAGCGCGACCGCACCCGAACCTGGGTCGCCGACATCTCGGCGCTCGGGCTGGTGCAGATGACCCGCCAGAACCGCTCGGACGGCCCGCGCGAGGTCATGGGCGACCCCTGCGAGCGCTGCGATTCGCTGGGCTTCCACGTGGCGGACGAGACACTCGCCATCTGGGCCGAGCGCGATCTCACCCGCCTGCTCAAGAAGGTCCACAAAGGCGCCAAGACGGCCAAGGTCAAGATGGATCCACGGGTCGCGCACGGCCTCACCGACGAGGACGGGGACTGGCTGGCCGCCATCGAGGAGTCAACTGGCCTCGAGGTGGACGTACAGCCTGACGAGTCGCTGGAGCCGGGCACCGTGAAGCTGATCGAGGCCAAGTGACGGCCCCGGCGCGAAAGGGTGTCCCCCGCCGGGCGGTTTCGCTAAGCTTCCCGGTCGCGACGCGCAGAGCGCGCCTTGGTTGTTCTGGACGGAGTCACTGGTGCCGGATTACGCCGTAATCGCCCTCGGGGGCAAGCAGTATCGCGTCAAAGAGGGAGACCATCTGCTGGTCGACCGCCTCGCCGTGGATGAGGGCAAGAGCTTCTCGCCCCAGACGCTGATGGTTGCCGACGGCGGAACCCTCAAAGACGGCGGCAAGGTCAACGCCAAGGTCGAAGAGCACCTCAAGGGCAAGAAGATCCGCGTCTTCACCTACAAGCCCAAGCGCAACTCGCGTCGCACCAAAGGGCACCGTTCGCACCTGTCGCGCGTGCGCATCGAATCGATCGGGAGCTAGAGGCAATGGCTCACAAGAAAGGCGGCGGCTCCAGCCGCAACGGTCGCGACTCGGCCTCAAAGCGCCTCGGCGTGAAGGTGTTCAGCGGCCAGGTCGTTCCCGCAGGCTCCATCATCGTGCGCCAGCGGGGCACCAAGTTCCGCGCCGGTGAGGGCGCGGGAATGGGCCGCGACCACACGATCTTCGCGATGGTGGATGGCCGGGTGGAGTTCACCCGCGGGCGCAAGGGCCGCCACATCCATATCCACCCGGAGCAGCTGGCGAACTAGCCGGTGCCCTTCACGGACCGCGCCCGAATCCATGTGGAGGGTGGCCGCGGCGGTGATGGCTGCATGTCGTTCCGGCGCGAGCCCCACAAGCCGCGGGGTGGCCCCGACGGCGGAAACGGCGGCCGCGGCGGCCGCGTGATGCTGCAGGTCGACCCAACCGTCGAGGATCTCTCGCTGTTTGGCGCGAAGGCGCACTTTCGGGCCCGCTCCGGGGGCAATGGCGAAGGCGCCAACCGCGACGGCCGCTCGGGCGAGGACCTCGTCATCCCGGTGCCGCCCGACACGCGGGTGTTTCGCGATGACGTCGAGATCGCGCGTCTTTCCGAAGGCGATGAGCCGATCCAGGTGGCGCGCGGCGGTGACGGGGGCACCGGCAACCGTGCTTTTCGCTCCTCGACCAACCAGGCGCCTCGCAGGACGACCCCCGGTCAGCCGGGGGAGGCGACGTGGCTCACCCTCGAGTTCCGCCTACCGATCGCGGTCGCGCTCGTCGGCCTGCCGAACAGCGGCAAGAGCAGCCTCTTGCGGGCGCTGACCGGCGCACCTGCCAGCGTGGCCGCCTATCCGCAGTCCACCCGACAGCCCGAGCTCGGAATGCTCGTCGATGAGGACGGCGAGCACTGGTTGGTGGCCGACCTGCCCGGCCTGGATGACGCCGGCCGGCCGCGCCAGTCGTCGTTCCTGGGTCAACTCGAGCGGGCGGGCCTGATCCTGCACTGCGTCGATGCGACCGACCCCCGCGATGCCGAGCAGCGCATGGCGCTGGTCAGGGGCGGCGTGGCCGAGTATCGCGACCCCGACGCGCAGGAGCTGGTCATCGCGACCGGCTGCCCGGCCGTCGAGCAGCCCGATTGGGGCGATCTCGCCGCCGACGTGGCCGATGGCGCCGGTGATGTCAGCTCCGTGCGCGAGGCGATTCTCCGACACCTGGTCCCAGCCCCGTGATCGTCGTCGCGAAGCTCGGCAGCAGCACGCTCGTGGATCCTGGCGGCGCGCTGCGCACCGACACCCTTGCCGAGCGGGTTGCGGATCTGGTCGAGGTACGACGCCGCGGGCACCGGGTCGTGCTGGTCTCCAGTGGTGCCATCGCCTGCGGCCTGGGCCAGCTCGGGGCCACCGACCGCCCGACCGCCCTGCCCGATCTGCAGGCGGCATCCGCAGTGGGGCAGGGGGTGCTCTTCCAGCACTACGTCGACGCGTTCAGGCCTCACGGGGTGCTTCCGGCCCAGGTGCTGCTCACCTCGGGCGATCTGCAGTCGCGGCGCAGCTACTTGAACGCGCGGAACACCCTCGAGCGCCTGCTCGAGCTCGGGACGGTGCCGATCGTCAACGAGAACGACACCGTCGCGACCGATGAGCTCACCTTCGGCGACAACGACATCCTGGCGGCCCAGGTCGCGGTGCTGCTGCATGCCGGTCTGCTGGCGCTGCTCACCGATCGCGACGGCCTCTACGGCAACGGCGGCGGTGGCCCGGAGCTGATCGAGGAAGTGCCCGCGAACGTGGAACCCACCGACCTCGTGCTCGCCGACATGGGCTCGGGAACCGGCCGCGGGGGCATTCGCAGCAAGCTCGCCGCGGCAGCGATGGCGAGCGCTGCGGGGGTCGATTGCGTCGTGGCGTCGGGCCGCACGCCGGGGCTGCTCGCGCGGGCGGCCGCCGGCGAGTCGGTGGGCACCCGGATCCATCATCGCGGCCGGCGCGATTCCGCATTCAAGCTGTGGCTACGGCACGCCAAGCCGGGTCTTGGGCGCATCGTCGTGGATGCCGGCGCCGAGCGCGCGCTGAGGGAGCGCGGCACGTCGCTGCTGCCGGTGGGAATCACGTTCTGCGAAGGCCCTTTCGTGGCCGGGGACGCCGTGGAGGTCGTCGGCGAGCACGGGCGCGTGATCGGCAAGGGAATCGCGGCGCTCTCGGCCGAGGAGATCCGCCGCGTCGCCGGCTTGCAGTCGGACGAGGTGCGCAAGCGGCTTCCGGGGGCCGACGAGGAGGCCATCCACCGCGACCGCTTCGCGCTGGCGGATGGGCCGGCGCGCTAGGTCGCTGTTACCCTGGCATCGATGGCGACCGAAACCACCGCACCGCAAGCCGATCTCTCCATCGTCGCCGCACGCGCGAAGGCGGCGGGCCGGCGCTTGGCGGCTCTCTCGTCCGGCCAGAAGAACGACGCTCTGACGCGTATGGCCCGAGCTCTCGAGGCTCGCACCGGCGACATCCTCGCCGAGAACGCCAAGGACGTCGATCAGGCGCGCGCAGCCGAGGTCGGCAGCGCATTGGTCGATCGCCTGCTGCTCGACGAGTCCCGGATCGCCGACATGGCAAAGGGCGTGCGCGACATCGCGGCCCTGCCCGATCCGGTCGGCGTGATCGACACCGGCTGGACGCTGCCGAACGGGCTGAAGGTCAGCAAGAAGCGCATCCCTCTCGGAGTGATCGCGGTGATCTACGAGAGCCGACCGAACGTCACCAGCGACACGGCCGCGCTGGCCTTGAAGAGCGGAAACGCGATCATCCTGCGCGGCAGCTCAATGGCCGCGCGGTCCAACCAGATCATCGTGGACGTCCTGCTGGGAGCGCTCGGCGACAGCGAGGTGCCGACCGACGCGGTTCAGCTGCTTGGCACCGATCGGGCCGATCTGGAGCGCCTCATCGGCATGGAGGGCGAGATCGATGTCGTGATCCCGCGAGGTGGGGAAGGTCTCAAGAAGTTCCTTGGCGAGCACTCCCGCATTCCGGTGATCTATGCCGCCTCGGGCAACTGTCACGTCTACGTTCACGAGGACGCCGATCTGGAGATGGCGGCAGGCATCACGATGAACGCCAAGACCCAGCGGCCGGGGGTGTGCAACGCCGCCGAGACGCTGCTCGTGCATCGCGAGGTCGCCGCACAGTTCCTGCCCCGCATCGGTAGAGAGCTCAGCGAGGCCGGGGTCGAGCTACGCGCCTCCGATGAGGCCGCCAAGTTCATGGGCGACCTCGAGGTCACCCCGGCATCCGAGGAGGACTTCGCCACCGAGTACCTCGATCTCATACTGGCCGTCGGTGTGGTCGATTCGGTCGAGGAGGCGACCGACCACATCAGCCGCTACGGATCGGGCCACAGCGAGGCGATCGTGACCTCCTCGCTCGCCGCGGCGGGTCGGTTCGAGGCCGGTATCGATTCGGCGTGCGTCTACATCAACGCCTCCACGCGATTCACCGACGGTGGGGAGTTCGGGATGGGGGCCGAGGTGGCCAACTCCACGCAGAAGCTACACGCGCGCGGTCCGGTCGGCCTGGCGGAGCTGACGACCTACCAGTACCTCGTCATCGGGGACGGACACCTCCGTTAGGCGCAAAGTCGCCATGCTGGGCGGGAGCTTCGACCCGCCGCACATCGGCCACGTCATCCTGGCCCAAGAGGTGCTCTGGCAGCTCGACCTCGACGAGGTGCTGCTGGTGCCCTGCCTGCGCTCGCCGCACAAGCCCGAGGGGCATCGCTTCGACGCAGAGCTGCGCCTGCAGATGGTCGAAGCGGCCATCGAGGGCCATGCGGGCCTTGCGGCCTCGCGAGCGGAGCTGGACCGCGAGCCGCCGAGCTTCACCGTCGAGACCCTGCGCCGGCTCTCCGACGAGGAACCCGATACGCAGCTCTGGCTGCTCGTAGGTGCCGATCAGCTCCACGCGCTCGCGTCATGGCGCGACCCGGAGGTCATTCTCCAGCTGGCTCGGATTGCCGCCGTCGACCGGGGACCGGCCACGGATCTGCCTGAAGGCCTCCACGCCTCTCGCGTGGATCGCGTCAGCATGCCGCGCATCGATGTCTCCTCCACCGATATTCGTCGCCGCCTCGACGCCGGTGCGCCGGTGTGGCACTTGGTGCCGCCGGGTGTCACGGAGCTGCTCGAGGCAACCCGTGCTTGATTCGCGGCGACTTGCGCGAGTACCCTCCGACACGGTCGTTTTCGGAAAGGAACCAGAGCGCAGCCCGAGCAACTGACCGACGTCATCGCGGCCGCGGCGGCGTCGAAGAAGGCCCAAGACATCGTCATCATCGACATGCGGGGCCTCGTGACGTACACCGACTACCTGGTGGTCACCAGCGGCCGGACCCCCCGACAGACCCAGGCAATCGCCGCGGAGGTCCGTCAACGGCTGAAAGACGATCACGGGCTGCTTCCCCACCGCGTCGAGGGCGAGCGCGAGGGAGAGTGGATTCTGCTCGACCTGCTGGACGTGGTCTTCCACTGCTTCACCCCGGAAGCACGCGAGTTCTATCGCCTGGAGCGCCTCTGGCGCGAGGCACCCCAACGTGTCTATGAGCCCCCCGCGGAGGCGGCCGAGGCCGCGCGCTGACCGCATGGAGGACGCATGCTGAACGAGACGCAAGAGAAGCTCTGCGAGCAGAGCACGACCGACTACTCCGACCTGAGCGCGCTCTTCCTCAACTGCACGCTGAAACGCTCGCCGGAGCTCTCGCACACCCAAGGCCTGATGGACATCTCCAACGCGATCCTCGAGGCCAACGGGGTGGCCACCGAGACGATCCGGCCCATCGACCACGACATCGCAACCGGCGTGTGGCCCGATATGACCGAGCACGGCTGGGACACGGATGATTGGCCCGCGATCTTCGAGAAGGTCATGGCTGCCGACATCCTCATCCTGGGCACGCCGATCTGGCTCGGTGAGAAGTCGTCGGTCTGCACGGCGGTCATCGAACGCCTCTACGGCAACTCGCATCTGCTGAACGACGAGGGCCAATGGGCCTACTACGGGCGCGTGGGCGGCTGTCTGATTACCGGCAACGAGGATGGCGCCAAGCACTGCGCGATGAACATCCTCTATTCGCTGCAGCACCTTGGCTATGTGATCCCGCCTCAGGCGGACGCGGGGTGGCTGGGCGAGGCCGGCCCCGGCCCGTCCTACCTCGACGAGGGCTCGGGCGGTCCGCAGAACGACTTCACCAACCGGAACACCACCTTCATGACCTGGAATCTGCTGCACCTGGGGCGGATGCTGAAGGACGCCGGCGGCATTCCCGCCCACGGCAACCAGGCGGCCGCATGGGATGCGGGCTGCCGCTTCGACTTCCCGAACCCCGAACACCGAGCCTAGAGGGCTGACGATGGACGACGAGGAAGCGCGGCAGCTGCTGGCCGCCGAGCGCGAGCGCATCGAGCAGGAGCTCGAACAACTGCACGCCGCGGTGACCCGCGCGGCCGAGCGCGGGGCCGAGCCCCAGGATTCGGCCGACCACGCGCGGATCAACTACGGCCAGGCCCAGGACCTTGCGCGCATCGAACTTCACGAGCGGGAGCTCGAGGCGGTGGAGCGCGCCGAAAAGCGGATCGAGGACGGCACGTACGGCCTCAGCGTGGAGAGCGGCGTGCCGATCAGCGAGGGCCGGTTGCGACGGCTACCGACCGCCGAGCGCACCACGGAAGAGCAGACGGCGTTCGAGCGGCGCGGAGGGGCCTAGCCGCCGCCAGGGGCATCCGGAGGAACGACCGGCGGCGGCGCGGCGCGCAGCTCCAGCACCGCTCGCACCGCCGCCGCCGCGTCGATGCGGCCGTGTCCGAACCACTGGCTTCTTACGGCGGGCTCGCCGGACTCGGTGACGGGATTCCCGTCTGAGTCCAGCCATCGCCCAACCTCATCGTCGGTATCGAGTGCGATCCTCACCGCGGTGTTGCGCAGCAGCTCGCGCAGCTCGTCAATGGAGAGCTCCGGGTTGGCAGACAGCACCAGCGCGGCGACCCCTGCCGCGAGCGGAGTGGCCGACGATGTGCCGCCGAAGTCGCTTCGGTAGCCCCGCTCGCCGGTGGCGAGGGGCTCGCCTAGGGGATGCTCGCGGCGCAAAGCGGGCCTGATGGTGATCGTGCCCGCGCCTGCGTCGACCTCGTCGATGGTGCTCACCTCCGCCCCGGGCGCACCTGGCGAGCCGATCATGACGTTCGCGCCCTCGTGGAACCCGTCAGCGGAGTCCACCCCCAGCGAGCGGGCTCCGGCCGCAGCGGTCTCTGTCAGGTCGGTCTGCGCGGCAGGGGCGCCGATGAGATCGCCTCTGCCGGGCAGATGGCAGGTCCACGTCGCGTACGATCGAGGAGGGTCGTGGCGCATCGGGCGGCCGTCATTACTCGGCGCGCACAAATCCACTGGCCCCCAGCCGCTATAGCGCGCCCGGATCTCGGTCTGCCCGTCGTCGTCCAGGCTCGAGGCTCCCATCCCGAAGGTGTCCGGGTGGGCGGCCCAGGGCCGGTAACTGGTGAACTCGTTGCCCGCGTTGCCGGCCGAGAAGAACATCGGGCAGCCCTTGCCGGCGCGGCCCTCCCGCGCGATGAACGCGAGCGTGTCGCTGGCGAGCTGCGAGATCGGGGCTCCCGCTCCGAACCCGATGCTAGTGCTGAAGACGTCGGCGCCGCGCTCCAGCGGCTCGGGAAAGCCGGCGCGATCGCTCTCGGGATCGAAGCCGGCGGCCCAGAGGTACATGTCGAGCTGATCCACCTCGTTGCGCGGGAAGATCAGGCCGATAATGCGGCAGTTGGGTGCCGCGCCCACCACCCCCTGCTGCGGCTGATCGCCGTCCGCCAGGCTGGAGTGGGCCGTCGCGATCCCGGCCACGCCGACGCCGTGATCGCCTTGGGCTGCATCGTTGTCGGCGCGCGTCGCATGGAAGTCGTGGAGCGCCACCACCTTGTCGCCACCGTCGGAGAGGGGGCCGCGGAAGTCCGGGTGGACGGGGACCCCATCCTCGGATTTCACGCCCTGGTCGACGATGGCGATTACGATGTTCGGGTCGCCAAAGGGGTGCACCCCCGCATCGTCGAGCGCCTGCCAGCCGCCCTCCACCCCCACGAGCTGGCGATCCCACTCGCCAGGCCAGAGATAGGCCGCCGGTACGATTGCGTCCATCTGGCTGGTGGTTACGAGGCTGGGCTCGCACCACTCGACGTCCGGCTCGGCGGCGAGGGCCTCGGTGCGATCGAGCAGCTCGTACGTTGCCGGGGCTCGGGAGCGCAGCACGTAGCCGTTGGGCGATTGGAGGAGGCGTCGCCGCACCTCGAAGCCGTGTCGGCCCGCGATGGCCTCGGCGTCCGCACCGGCTGAGGCCAGCCGCACGACGACCTGACGCGTCAGGAACGACACGAGATCGTCCTCCAGCTGGAGCACCGCGCCCGCCGACTCGACGTGCTCAAGTCGCTCCAGCGCCTCGATGGTCTTTGACGGATCGACGGCAGCGGCCCCGCGGAGCGGGGCCGTAAGGCCGAAGACCCTCACCCCCTGGGCGCGGACCTCCTCGCCGACGGATACCGGTTCCGCCTCGATCGCCGCGTATGGGTCGGCGGCACCGAGGAACTCTTCCGGCTCTTCGACGGTGCTGACCCCAACGAGCCCGGGGGCGGGCTCGAATGGAACCCGTTGCTTCCCGCGGAAGAAGTAGCGAGTCATGGTTCACCCCTTTCCTGCCGTTAGGCCACAGGCGGCTTGAGCCGGATCTCCAGCGGCTCGTCGCCGCGCAGCGCGTCTGCCTGGGACAGACCGTCCACTCGGCTGAGCTGGATGCTGTAGTCGCCGCTGCCGTTCGGGTTGTAGTGGCGAACGCGGGCGAGATAGCTACCGGGCGCGAGGTCACGCTGGATCAGCGACAGCAGCCCGGGGCCGCCATCGTCGTTGATCTCGATCAGGCGCGCGTCGTCGTTGGGCCCGAAGAGGCTCAGCACGGTGTCGATGGAGCCGTCGGTCTCTAGGCGGTAGATGCCGGCATCGGCGATCACGATGCGGTAGCCCTCGCTCTCGGCGACCTGGTCGATGGTGCTCTGGATGGGCGCGTCTCCCGGGGTCAGGAGCGGGAAGGGATCGGTGTCGAGATCGTCGACCTCGATCAGGTACGGCCCCGTTCCGCCGTCATTCCAATAGCGCACCTCGACGAAGTACACCCCTGCCGAGAGGCTCGTCTCGATGCGGGAGTTGCGTCCCTCTCCACTGTCGTCGTCCTGCATGAAGATCGCGTCCGGATCGTTGGGTCCGGCAAGCGTGATGAGCACGTCGGTGCTGCCGGAGGTTTCGATGACGAAGTCGCCCGGCGCCGCCGCCTGGAATCGGTACGGATCGCGCTGGCCCGGCGCTGAGATGTCCCCGGGGACGGGAGGGCCGCCGACGACGATCTCCAGCGGATCGCCACCTGGGTCGACCGCAGGGTCATCGTCATACTCGTAGCCCAGGCTGCGGTGGTCGATGAGGTCTGCAGGGGTCACATCGCCCCACGTCGGCATCGCATCGTCGATGTTGAAGCCATTTGGGTCACCGCTCAGCGGGAGGTAGGGCTCCTGATCCGGATGCTGGTCCATCCAGCGCGCCCAAAGGCGATCGATGTTGCAGTGATGCAAATAGAAGACCGGGTCGTTCGGTGAGGTCATCAGCGCCATGTCGCCGCCCACCCAGACGTGGCCCGGATTGTGAATCTGGGTCTCCAAGCTGAGGCTGAAGCTGCTGGGGCCGCCCCTGTAGGGGGTCCGGGACAACACCGCCAGGATCAGCGACTCGCGCGGCAGCTGAGCGCCAAAAAAGGATCGCCGGAGCGCCGGGCCCGTAACACTGTGAACAAGGGTCCATTGGCCGTTGGCAAATGCAAATGGGCCGGAGCTCACGACTCCACCGCTGGTGCTCTGGCCGAGGAAGTCGTCGGTCCAGGGTGATTCGCCGGGCGCGCGTCCGGTCAGCATGTCCCAGTAGGGGATGGTCACGTCCGGGTCCACGCTCTGCAGCGCCTCTTCCATCCGCCGCAGTAGCTCGCGATGCCACGGGAGGAAGATTGGGGAGTTGTGGAAGCGCATCGCGTCAGGCTGCTGATGGGCATCCACCATCTGATCCCAGAAGCCGTTGGCCTTTACCTGAAGGCAGGCCTGGACGAAGGCATCTCTCTCGTCGGCCGTGAGGTCGGCCTGATTCTTTCGCACTCCCATTGGGGGCCTCTTTCGCTCGGGGGTCTCAGCGCCGTTTTAGTTCCGTGGCGCGGCCACGTCATGGCCCGTGCGCGGGAACTGGCGATATCGGCGAAAGACCCTCGTGGGAGGGTGAAGACCAATCAACGTCGGCGGTTCTTGAGGTTTTCGCCGACTAGGCCGCGTATCGCTGGCGAAGAGAGGGTCGGTGGGGCGAACTGGCACCATCCCCCTCCAGAACCAAGGAGCCCTTATGCGACCGTTTCGCGGTTACACCCCACCACCCGGCGTCGAGCTTCCTGCGCGCATCTTTGCCCAGGCCTCCCCCCTTTCACGCGGAGGCGCTTCGCTCTTTGACCACTCAGGAAGCGTGGACTGCCACTGCGTCGACGAGTTCTGCAGCGACGAGCGCGTGGTCGACCGTGCGGCACAGCGGCTGCTCGATGCTGGTTTCGAGGTGCTCTACCGCTCGGAGGGCACCATCAACATCGCTGCGCCGGCGCAGGCGTTCGAGCGAGCCTTCGGTTGCCAGCTGCTGCCGGTGCAGCGTGAGGTCGTCAAGGGTGGTGGCCTTCGGGATGTGGCCGAGTTCATCGACGTCGACGGAAGCGACCTGCCCGGACTCATACCGACCGAGGAAACGGACTTCGCCGACGTGCTGGAGGGGGTGGCGATCGAGGAGCCCGCATACCCCCTAAACGCGACGGCCGCCCCACCGGAGCCGAGCCATCCGTACCACTATCTGACAGTGCCGGGCGATCTCTCGCGCCTGTTGAACGCGGATGAGGCGCTGGCAAACGGCGCGAGCGGCGCCGGGGTGAGAGTGGTCATGATCGATACCGGCTGGCAGGACCAC
>JAOTZF010000201.1 GCA_029861485.1 Thermoleophilia bacterium
GCCGAATGGCGCGCCTACGCGGACATCGCGGGCCAGCGTGACTGGGACGACGACGAGCTGGACTACGTGAACCGCTTCGACGACGACTGAGCCCGGCCCCGGCGAGGGAGTTGCTCACAAGCCTCTTAAGGGGCTAACGCTGAGCTCATCGCCACCGCACACCCGTACGGAAGGGTCCCGCCCGTGAGAGCTGCCCTCGTCCTTGGCGCCGCAGTGACCGCGCTCGCCGGCCTGCCCGCTTCGGCGTCCGCCGGCACAAGCGTCCTCTACGACGCAGAGGGGCCCGTGAAGGAGATCGTGCGCGGCGGGTTGTCAGGGCCGAAAGGGGCTCTCCATCAAGCCCCGGCGCGCCGGGTGCTCGGGCGCAGGTACCGCGTCAGCAAGATCAGCGGTCGCGAGCTGCAGGGGCGAAGCGCCGCATCGATCGCCTCGCTGCTGAAGAGTCACATCCGCAGGTGCACGATCCGTGGCAGCGACCACGCCTGCAGCAGCCACCTGGTCTTCGTCGACGAGATCACCGCCGCTTTCAACGATCGCAAGGGGCCGCGCTACGGGGCGAACCTCACGGCGGCGATGCGCATGTTGCGCCAGCAGAGCCCCTATGGCGGTACGTGGGCGAGCCGCGTACACCTCTACATGGCGCCGAACTTCACCTCGTCCATCGCCAAGGGCCGCGGGCGCGACCACAACCTCGGCCGCGACGGGAGACCCCACTTCGCCACCTGGAGCAGAGTGCTCCCGGGGCTCGCGCTCGCCGGCGGCGTGTGGCTGGAGATGTACCACGCGCGAAGCGGCCGGATCACTCCCTTCACCCGCGCCGAATGGCGCAATGGCGGCAAGGACGTCTGGTCGCTGCTCGAGCGGCGCGGCGGACGGTTGAGCCGTCTCCACTTCATGATGTCCCGGGCCGCGAGCAGGCCGGTCGGGGCGCCCGCCAGCTGCGGCGGCGGGATGGCCTGCCAGTGGAAGCTCGCCGACACCGGCAGCGTCAACCGCCGCATCCTCGACAACGGCGTGGGCGCCTACCGGGTTGGCAGCCAGGCGCGCGCCTGGCTGCGCCAGCACAAACACCGGGTGCGGTAGTCCCGCGCGCGTCCCGCCGGCGCGCGGACGAGGTCGCCTCCAGCTCACCGGGTACCCCGAGCCTCGGCTGTCAGGCCATAATCAGCACATGCCCCCGACGTCGCGACTCACACTGCCACGACGACCAGCATGCCGAGGCGGGCAGTGACCGCCCGACGCATCAAGCCGGGCTATCTGCTCCCGAGCGCCGCCTTCACCCTCAAGCGCCGCCAGATCGTGGCCCACGAGCCCAACGCCGAGCCTTTTCGGGTCGGTGACGCCCTATACGTCGAAGTCGAACGCCTCGGCCATCACGGCGAGGTGATCAACAAGCATGGTCGGTTACACCGTCTGGTGCGCGGATCGCGCCTGATCGGTGTCGCCGGGAATCGCTACGCCCCGGACGAGTTCGAGGTCATCATCCCCGGCGAGGCGGGCGTCGCCCTCGACCTTGCGTCGCGTGGTGGCGTGCTCGGCTCACTCACCACGCGGAACAGCTCCGTCCCCGCCCCAACTCGGGTCCGTGTCCTCGGGCGCGTGGTGGACGGGCAGGGAACCCGTCTGAACACCCTCGACTATCCGCTGATCACGGAGCCGCCACGACGGTCCGGCGCGGGCGCCAAGCTCGTTCTCGTCTGTGGAACGGCCATGAACGCAGGCAAGACGACCGTTGCCGCGTCCTGCTGCTGGGCGCTGTCGACGATGGGTCACGAGGTGCGGGCCGCGAAGCTCACGGGAACGGCGAATGTCAACGACATCCTGAAGATGAACGACGCCGGCGCGAGCACGTATTGCGACTTCACCTACCTCGGCTATCCGTCGACCTACCTCCTCGAGAAGGAGGATCTGGCGCGGATATTCCAGGCGATCGACGCCAAGCATGCTTCGAACCCACGCGCCTTCTGGGTGGTCGAGCTGGCCGATGGCGTCCTGCAGCGCGAGACCGCGATGATGCTCGCCAACCGGACCGTGCGCGATCGAATCCATCGCCTCGTCTTCGCAGCCCGCGACACCTTTGGCGCGCTTGGTGGGATCGAGGTCCTGAGCAGGGAGTTCGGCCTGACGCCCGACGCCATTTCCGGCATCGTCGCCTCGTCGCCGCTGCTGGTCCGAGAGTTCCAGGAGCACTCGGCGATACCCATCATCAATAGTGTCGACATCGATCTCGACGAGTTCTGCCGCGTGCTCATTTGACCGAACCTCATCCCTATCACCCCCGCTCCACGTTTGTGACGCCCGTCGTGGCCGTGCATGGCGGCGCCGGAGGGCGAATCTTCGACGCTCCCGAGGCCGCCGGCGTGTGCGAGCGGGCGAGCGCCGCGGGCCTCAACATCCTGCGAGGCGGCGGCTCCGCTCTCGGCGCGGTTCAACGGGCCATCGAGGTGATGGAGGACGATCCACTGCTCAACGCCGGCACCGGAGCGGCGCTGAACGAGGATGGCCGTCTCGAGCTCGACGCCTCGATCATGGAGGGCTCCGACCTGGGCGCGGGAGGCGTCGCGGCGCTCTCTCCTTTTCGCAATCCGATCGCGATAGCACGAGCAGTCCTGGAGGACGGCGCTCACGTTCTGTACGCCGGTGCGGGAGCGGACAGCTTCGCGAGGGAGATGGGCTTCGAGCCGGTGCGCCTGACCGAGATGAGGACCCGGCGATCGATCCAGCGGCTGCTCGCCCGCCAACGCGACGGCGCCTCCGAGCCCGATGACGACCTCGATACCGTCGGGGCCGTCGCCGTCGATCGCTTCGGGAGGACGGCGGCGGGCACCAGCACCGGAGGAACCGTCGGCCAGCGCCCTGGGCGGATCGGCGACTCCCCACTGATCGGTTCTGGCACCTATGCCGATGACGAGGCCGGAGCGTGCTCGACGACCGGCCTCGGCGAGGCGATCATCCGAGAGTGTCTGGCCTTCCGCGCCGTCGCACTGCTCCGGCTCGGCGTCCCTGCCACGGAGGCGAGCAGCGCGACGATCTCCCGATTCAAGAGCCGAGTCGGCGGTCGCGGAGGCCTGATTCTGGTGAACGGCGCCGGCGAGGTGGGCATCGCAAAGAACACCGATGCCATGCCCTACGCCGTGAGCCAGCTCGGGCACGAGCTCATCAGCGGCTTCTGAGCGGGGCGCTCTCGTGAGCCAGGGTAGTGGCCCGCTTAAGGTGACCGCGGGGGCT
>JAOTZF010000020.1 GCA_029861485.1 Thermoleophilia bacterium
CTCTATTGGGCGGGCCGGGCAGTGCTCGTCAGCAGGCGGGATGACATCGCCGTCTACGACCAGGCCTTCGCGCAGACCTTCGGACCCGAGACGATCCCGGCCTTGCGGACGACCCGCACTCGCGCCATCAGCAGCTCTCCTTTCGACGCCCGGTCGGGCAATGCCACAAACGCGGCACCGCCGGTGTCCGCGCTGGCGAGCCCGACGGAGGTGCTGCGGCGAAAGAGCTTCTCGCGGTGCTCCGAGGAGGAGTTGCGCGAGCTGTATCGCCTCATGCAGCGGCTGCGGCTCCGGGGTCCGGTCAGGCGCCGCCGCCGCCGCGAAGCGGGTCGCCGCGGCCAGCCCGATCTGCGGCGCACGCTGCGGGCGGCCTCCCGCGCGGGGGGAGAGCCCATCGACCGCTTCTGGCGCCGCCGCCGCGAGCGCCGCCGCCGCGTCGTCTTCATCGTCGATGTCTCCGGATCGATGGCCGTCTTCACCCGGGCCTTGCTGCTGTTCGCCCACGCGGCGCTCAACGCCGACTCCGGGTCCGAGGCCTTCGCATTCGGGACGCGCCTCACTCGCTTGACCGCCGCCTTCGCTGAGTCCGGCCCTGACGCAGCGCTCGCTCGCGCCGCTGAGCGCGACACCGACTGGGACGGCGGTACTCGCATTGGCGAGTCGATCGGGCAACTGCTCGCCGAGTACGACGGACTCGTGAGGGGAGCGGTCATCGTCGTTCTCTCTGACGGCCTCGACCTGGGGGATCCCGACCGTCTCCGTGACGAGATGGCGCGCCTGGCGCGCCTCAGCTATCGAATCGTCTGGCTCAACCCACTCAAGGAGAATCCGGACTACGCGCCGCTGGCGCGTGGCATGCGCGCGGCGCTGCCGGCGATCGACCACTTCGATTCTGGGCACGACTTCTCGAGCCTCGAACGACTCGCCGCCGAGATTGCGGGCCTCCCGCGATGAACCTGACTCTGATTCGCCACGCGACTCTGCTCGTCGAGATGGGGCAGGCGCGGCTGCTGATCGATCCGATGCTCGACCCCGCGGGCACGCAGCCTCCGCTCCCCGAGACCGCAAATCAGCTGCCGAATCCGCTGGTCGAACTGCCGATCGCGGCGGAGCAGCTGGTCGACGGGCTTGATGCGGTCATCGTCAGCCATCTGCATCCGGATCACTTCGACGCGACCGCCATGCGATCGTTGCCGCGAGACGTTCCGGTGATCTGCCAACCGCACGAGGCGCCCACCCTCGCCGGCCTGGGTCTCGGCGCTACGCCACTGGCGGACCCCTTCGCGCTTGGCGAGCTACGCGTCAGCCCGACGGCAGGCCGCCACGGACGTGGGCAGATGGCCGAGGCGATGGGCCCCGTGATGGGAGTCGTGCTCGCGGCGCCGCGTGAGCCAACGCTCTACCTCGCGGGAGATTCGGTGTGGTGCGAACAGACCGCCGCGGCCATCGACGCCCACCATCCCGATGTGATCGTCGTGAACGCGGGGGCTCCGCAGTTCACCCACGGTGGTTCGATCACGATGGATGCCGCCGACGTCGTCTCGACCGCTGAGGTCGCTCCGGCCGGCACCGTGATCGCCGTGCACATGGAGGCCTACAACCACTGCGGCCTGACGCGGGCCGCGCTCGCCGAGGCGTGTGAGCGGGCCGGATGCGCTGATCGCGTGCTCATTCCCGCCGACGGCGAGACGATCGAGATCGACCTGCCTCGGTAGAGGGACGCCGCACGCGGCCCGTCCAGGGGGATTCCCCGCTGTGAGCGGGCACGAACCCGCCGCGGCGTCCGGGCCCCGACCTACCGTCGACCGCATGAAGCTGATGCTCGTGTTGGCGCTCAGCCTCCTCGCCTGTGTCGCGGCTCTCATGGCGCGGCACGGGCGGCGCCCGCACCGCGGACCGACCTCGCGCCCGGGCTTCATCTACGAGCGCACGGCGACTCGAAGGCCCGTTTCCATGGCTTCCCTGGCAGGCCTGGCGATCGTCTGGGTGCTGGCGCTCGTGGTCGTCTTCGCTCAGACCTGAGCGCGTCCCGCCGACGACAGCCGCTTGCGTGTGGCGCCGGGCGTGGCAGACACTCCTGCGGACCGTCCGGCCCGAGGAGGAGACAGTGCCTGAGGTAGTCATCTTGGCGACGGTTTCGCCAAAACCGGGGATAGAGAGCGACGTGGAGCGGGAGTTCAGCGCTCTGTTGGAGCCGACCCATGCCGAGGACGGCTGCGAGCTCTACGCGCTGCATCGCGTGAGAGAGCGACCCGGCCAGCTGGTGTTCGTGGAGCGGTGGACTTCCCAAGAGGCCCTCGACGCCCATGCGAGCAGCTCGCACATCGCCACGTGCATCGCAGCCTGCGAGGGCAGACTCGAGGGGCCGGTCGACATCGTCACGCTCGATCCGATCCGCGGCGGGGACGCCTCCAAGGATCACGTGTAGCCGCGTGAGTGACTCCGTTACGACGGTGGCCCGAGACGCGGTGCCGTGGCTCTCCGTCAAGGAGATGATCGAAGTCGATCGCCTGATGATCGAGGAGTTCGGCATCAGCCTGGTGCGCATGATGGAGAACGCCGGGCGAGGGGTGGCCAGCCTCGCGCGCCGCATGCTCGGAGGCGATGCGTCCGGCGCGCGGGTGCTGGTGCTGTGTGGCACCGGCGGAAACGGTGGCGGCGGGCTTGTGGCGGCGCGGCACCTGGTCAACGCGGGGGCCGATGTCTTCGTGCGCCTCTCCTCGGAGCCGTCCCGGCTGACGCCCGTTCCGGCACAGCAGCACGCGATCCTCACTCGCATGGGGGTGCAGGTCGACATCGGCGCCGCGGCGCCGGTTCACGCGAACCTCGTGGTGGATGCTGTGCTTGGCTACTCGCTTACCGGTGCGCCGCGCGGTCTGGCCGCGGAGCTCATCGCTGTGCCGCTTGAGGCCCCGGTGCTGTCGCTCGACGTCCCGTCAGGGCTCGAGCTGAGCACCGGGAGCGTTCACGAGCCGCATATCACCGCGACGGCGACGCTCACGCTGGCTGCCCCGAAACACGGGCTGGCGCATCCGGTTGCCGGCGATCTCTACCTGGCAGACATATCGGTGCCCGCCGCCGTCTACGAGCGGATTGGCGTCGCGTACCAATCGCCCTTCGGAGCCGGGCCCCGGGTGATGCTGAGCTAGTCGCGCTCCGAGTGCACACGGTCGACACTCATGCGCTCTGGCGCCACCCCGAGGCGCTCTGCCGCGAACGCTCGAGGTCCTGGTCGAGAAGGGGGGGAGGGTAGGGCGTTTCAAGAAACGCCCTACCCGGGGCCGATCGGGAGCCGGTGCCCGCGGCTTCACCGATCGTGTTCCCAGGCGCCGGTGCCCGCG
This sequence comes from Thermoleophilia bacterium, assembly GCA_029861485.1. Taxonomy (GTDB): domain Bacteria; phylum Actinomycetota; class Thermoleophilia; order Miltoncostaeales; family Miltoncostaeaceae; genus CAMYIK01. Next base: position 3,342 of record JAOTZF010000020.1, read on the forward strand.
GCGCTTTCTGGGACCTGTGAGGAGGTCAGTGACCTCGCATCCCAAACTTCGGCATCCGGGCGATGGACTCACATGGGCAGTGTCTCTAGCCGGTGCAATATCCTCACGCCGTGGCGCGGGAGAGGATCAGGGTTGGCGACATCCGGCTGGCGGTCGAGCGTGTCGGCTCGGGGCCGCCGGTGGTACTGCTGCATGGCTTTCCAGAGCTCGCGTACTCGTGGCGACATCAGCTCCCCGCGCTCGAGGCCGCCGGGTTCGAGGCCATCGCTCCCGACCTGCGCGGCTACGGCGAGTCCGATCGGCCAAAGGCGGTCGACGACTATGCCATCGCAAAGCTGGCGGACGATGTCATGGGTCTCATCGATGCCTTGGGGCAGGGCAGCGCGCACCTCGTGGGGCACGACTGGGGCGGGAGCCTCGCCTGGGTAACTGGCGCGCTCCGACCGGAGCTGGTTCGCTCGCTGACCATCCTCAACTCTCCGCACCCGGTGGCCTCAGCCGAGGCGCGGCAGATTTCCGAGCAGCAGCAGAAGAGCTGGTACATGCTGCTGTTCCAATTCGTCGGCGTCGCCGAGGCCTGGCTGAGCAACGATGACTTCGCGAACCTCCGCAGCGCCCTCTACGGAACCGCGAGGCAGGGCGCGATATCCAAGGAGGACGAAGAGGTCTTCATCGACGCTCTGCGTGAAGAGGGAGCCCTCACGGCGGCGCTGAACTACTACCGCGCAAACATCCCGCCGTCCAGCTGGCTGAAGCCCCCGCCGGATCTCCCCCCCGTCACCGTGCCCACCCACATCATCTGGGGCGAGGCGGATGCCTACATGAGCGAGATCCTGCTGGAGAAGTCCATCACCAAGATCGACGGCGAGCCCCGGGTCACCCGCCTACCGGGTGTCAGCCACTGGGTGCAGCAGGAGGCACCGGATCAGGTCAACGACGCCCTAGTCGCCTTCCTCCAGAGTCTCTCGTAGGGCTCGCCGGTTGAGCTTTCCGGAGGGCAGCCGGGGCAGCTCATCGCGCTCTATGACCGAGGTGGGCGCCATGAACGGGGCGAGCTCATGGGCCACGTGCCGCCGCAGCGCCTCGCCGAGGTCATCAACGTCAACCTCCGGATCGCGAACGATGAACGCGCACGAGCGGAGCAGGCCCCGCTCGTCCGGCCGGCCCATCACCGCGGCCTCGCGGACGGCCGGGTGGGTGAGCAGTGCCGCCTCCACCTCGGTTGGGCTGACCCACTGGGCGTCGACCTTGAACAGGTCGTCGGACCGGCCGACGTGCCGGTACACGCCAGGTTCGATCTCGCGGAGCATGTCGCCCATGCGCAGCCAGGGTCCATAGACGAGCTCCCGGGTCAGGTCCGTCCGGCGCCAGTAGCCGCTGGTGTTCGAGTCACTGCGGATCCACAGCCGACCCGGTGCGCCCTGGGGGACGGTCTGCCCGTCGTCGTCGGCCAGGCGGATCTCGACGCCGTCGATCGCCCGGCCGAGCGTACCCGGCAGGTGCTCACCGGCGCGCCAGCTGATGATCGTGTTGGAGCACTCCGAGCACCCGAGCCCCTCGATGAGAGTGACGCCCGTTGCGTCGACCAGGGCGTCCGCGATGGGAGCGGGCAGGCTGTCGCCCGAGGACACCGCGAGCCGTACTCCCGCGAGCGCGCCGGGGATCGGGTGGCGCTCGAGAAAGGTCACGAGCTGCGACCAAAAGGTGGGCACTCCGCTCAGCACCGTGACCCCGTGGTCGGACACGGCGCGCACCACCGCTCGCACGTTCGGACGCTGCGGGGTGAGCACCGCAGCCGCGCCCCGGCCGAGGGGGCGAAAGAAGCCGTTGCCGAAGCCGAGCGAGGTGAACAGACGGGCAACCGATAGGCATCGATCGCCGGGCTGTAGTTCCAGCACCTCGGTCGCGTAGGTGGCGACGCTCACTCCCGGGTCGCTGTGGGAGTGCATCGCCGCCTTGGGCCTGCCCGTCGACCCTGAGGAATAGACGAGGTAGGCGAGCTCATCGGCGTGGACCGGCGCGAGCGGTGGCGGCAGCGCACTCGACAGCTGCGTTGGCGAGACCATGGAGGCCTCTGGGTGCCTCCCTCGATCGTCGTCGGTCACCACCACACGCGGCTGGCAGTTGGCGACGACGTCGGAGAGTTGCTGGTCTGACGCGTGTGGGTCGAGGGGCACCGCGACTGCCCCGATCCATATGGCGCCGAGGAACGCCCGCACCCAGTCGATTCCGTCGGGCAGCGCCACGACGACGCGGTCTCCCCGGCATACGCCGAGCGCCGCCAGAGCCCCTGCAGTCCGGCCGGCTTCACGGCGGAGGGCGTCGAAGCTCCAACTCCGCTCGCCTTGGATGACGGCCGTATGGGCACCGCGCCCCGCGCGGCGATGCTGCTCGACCAGCAGGTCCACCAGATTGGCGCGTGGCGAGACGCCGGAGCTCGGCGCGGTCGCCGCCGCCTGTTCCAGCACGGCGTCAGCAAGGGCATCGATCGCCTCGGGTGGCACCTGGTTGGGCAGGACCAAGATCACGTCGGTGACCCCCGCCGCCCCGTACTCGGCAAGCCGTTCGCGCAGCCCGCGCGAGGTGTCGACGAGCCCGGTGCTGGTCAACCACCGGATGACTCGGGCAGGCGTCGATTCCAGCTCGTTCGCCTCGGCTCGAAGCCAGCGCTCCGCCTCGGACCGAGACTCCATCGGGAGCACGTATGTGTAGAGCGCGCAGGCAAGCGGCGGCCTTCCGGCGGCTTCCGCGGCCTCGGCGGCGACCGCGAGGCGCCGGGTCACGCCCCGGACGTCGGTGAACGCCACCACGAGGCCGTCCGCGTGCTCGCCGGCGAAGCGCAGGAGGCGCCGCTTGTTGGCGGCGATCCAGATCGGCGGTGGGGCCTGGATCGGCGCCGGCAGGTTCTGGGCGTCGACCAGTTGCCCCGGGACCGTCGCGCTCTCGGGCGTGTCGAGCAGAGCGCGCATCACGGTGAAGCTCTCCTCGAGCTGCGTTGCGCGCTCCGGCCCGGAGCCGAACGGAACTCCGTACGCACGGTGCTCCTCGACATCGGAGCCCGTACCGAGTCCGATGGTCAGCCGCCCCCCGCTGATCGCGTCGATCCCCGTCGCCATCTTGGCCGCGAGAGCTGCGGGGCGATACGAGGCTGAGAGCACGGCCACTCCGAGGCGTGCGGTGCGAGTGAGGGTGGCCAGCGCGGCGAGGGTCGTGAAGGCGTCGAACGCCGGCAGCCGCTGCAGGCGCCCCGGCGTGCGCAGGTGGTCGTTCACCCAAAGGGTGTGGAACCCGCGGCGCTCGGCATGAAGGGCGCCGTCTCGCAGGCCCGTCCAAGCGGTGCCGTACTGCGCTACGCGCAGGCCGATACGAGGCCGGGTGTCGCTCACCGACTCCTACCCGGCGCCGAGCAGAACCACGAGCTGAGCCGCCTCGGGAACGATGTCCCTCACCTGGCCGTCGGGCAGGGCCGTGACCGCGGAGCCGATGCCGAGGTCGCGACGCAGGCGCTCTGCCTCGGGCTTGAGGCCGGCGACGAAGTACACCTGGGTAGGACCGTCCCGGGCGGGACCGTCGTCCACCTGCACGATCCTGTAGCCACTCGAGCGCAGCCCATCGGCCGCCTCCCCGGCGAGGCCGGCGACGCCGACGCCGTTCAGCACCGCCACATCCACCTCGGAACGCGGCCGCGCGGTCGCCGCAGAGGCTGTCTGCTCCGGCTCCGGGGCTGGCGCCGCCGCCTCATCGGCGAGGGGTGCGGCCTCCGCCGCGCGGAGCACGGTCGCCTGCCCGCCGTCGCCCCGCAGCAGCCACCCGGCGGCGAATCCCACGACCAACGCGGCCAGCGCCACGGCGGCCAATGGGAGCCACGGGATCTGCCCGGTTGCGTGGTTCAGGGTAAGCCGATGGATACGGCAGATCGTAGTGGTGGCCGCCGACGGGTTGGGCCGCGTCCCGACGAAGTGCTAGTATCGCCGCGGCCGGGTCTCCTGCCCTGACCGGCCCCGCACCCACAAAGGTGCCTGAGTCTGCCACCGGATGTGGCTCGCTCTCAGCCGTTCTTCGCAGGAGCTAACCGTCTGTTAGCGCTCAAAGAAGCGCGCAGTGATGCCAGACGCACTCGAAGCAACCTCGACGATCAGCCCGGCGCGGCCCGGCGCGGCGCAAGCCCTTCGTGACGCCCTCGACGACCCCGCTACGGCGTGGCCGGACGTCGTGCTGCGCGATCACCAGATCGAGGCGCTCGACCAGCTCTCTGGTCGCCTTTCCAACGGCGCAATGCGCAGCTGGGTCGACGCGCCCACCGGCTCGGGCAAGACGATCATGTTCAGCGCGATCGTGGCGGCAGTGGGTGGTTCGGCTCTGGTGCTGGTACCCCGCCGGAACCTCGCTGAGCAGACCGCGGTGGCCTTCGCGCGATTCTTCCCCTCGGTTCCTGTGCACACCGATGGACCCGAGGCGGCCGGCACTCGCGGCGTGACCATCACGACCTATCAGGCCACCCTCCGGCATGCCGACAAGATGAGCTGGGCGGCGCTCGACCTGGTGATCTGCGACGAGGCGCACACCGCCCTCGGTGCACAGACCAGCCGACTGCTGGACCGCCCGAAGAAGGCCGTCATCGTCGGCTTCACGGCGACGGGCTCGACGACGACCGGCCACGTGGAGCAGGTGTTCGGACCCGTGTCTGCAACGCTCGACCGCGCATCGGCGATCGATCGCGGCATCCTGTCGCCGCTGCGGTCATTGCGGGTGGAGCGCTCCGTTGACCTCTCCGACGTCACCATCGCCCGGGGCGACTTCGACCAGGGCAGTCTGGGGCGCGCCCTCGACCGGGCCAAGTGGCACCACGCGTGCGCCGAGGTCTGGGAAAGCCACTTCGCCGAGCTCGGCCTCGCGGGAGTCGCCTACACGGCGACCGTGGCCCAGGCTCAGGCCCTCGCCGATGAGATGGCCGCGAGGGGGGTCAACGCAGCAGCCGTCTCCGGGCAGACGCCGAAGCGCGAGTTGCGCCGCGTCCTGACCGACTTCGGCGAGGGGAAGATCGACGTACTGTGCAACGCCGATCTGCTCACCGAAGGGTGGGACGAGACGCGCGCCGCGGTCGTGATGCATCTGGCGCCCACCACCTCGGAGCGGGTGTTCGTACAGCGGCTCGGTCGGGTGATGCGTCCGGCGCCCGGCAAGGAGGCCGTGTCCGTCGAGTTCCTGCCCGCCGGCGAGAAGATGGGCGTACAGACCAGCCACGAGGTGTTCGGACTTGGGTGGTACCAACCGCTCGGTCGCGTGGCCGGACCAGCCACCAACAGCGATGAGCGCGGCAAGCTCGCAAAGGCCGCGGAGCTGCTCGCGGCCCAGGATGAGACCGGCCCGGTGCTGGTCAACAGCGGCGCCTCCGCCGCAGACATCGTCGGGGGGCTCGGAGAGGGTGGTTGGCGGCACACCGATCCGGCCGATCTCCCGCCGACGGTCATGGAGGACTGGGTGCAGGCGGCGGCGGCCGAGACCGATCTCAAAGAGGTCACCGAGAGGATCTCCGAAGGCGTCAGCGCCGGCGCCGGCTCGGCCTGGTTCGCGCTCTCGGGGCTGATCGCCCGCGATGCGACCGAGAATCGCGACCAGCCGATGTGGCGCGCCTGGGCAATGGCCCTGCTAACCCAGCCGGACCTCAGGGCGAACCTGCCGCTCGACGTTCCGCGCCGCGTGCTCGACCGCCTGCGGATGACCTCCCGCGAGCGTCTGCGCGCGCTCTGGTGGCATGCCGACGCAGCCGGGCGCTGGGACAGGCTCAGCTCCGTCGAGCAAATGGGCCGATCGGGCGATCGCCGCCGGTGGGGCGCGCTGAACGAGGCGTCCGAGTGGGCGCCTGCCTGGGCCTGGGAGATCTCGCGTTCGCTGGCCGACAACAATCGGCCCGGCCGCAACCAGGAAGTCGCTCGCATCGCGGCGTGGGAGGCCCACCACCTGATCAGCAACGGCGGCGAGCTGGCGCTGATCGCGACCTGGCTGCGATCCGCCGGCGATCCCCCCCCGGACCCGGTGCCGCCGGATGGCGAGGTTTCGCTCAGGCTCGGCCAGGCGGCACGTCTGTTGGTTTCGCTGGGGCGCGACGATGTGCCCGTGCGCAGCGAGCACATCCGCCTCGCTGCCCGTGCCGCGGGAGCCTGTGGTGGCTGGGCGCAGCTTCGGGGCTATCTCGACTCCATCGACTTCACGACGCCCGACGCGCGCCGGTCGCTTCGGGCGGCAATCGGGGCCCTCCATCCCCGTGCCCTGCACTCCAAGCGCGCGTGGAACGCCCTGCGAAACCGCTTCCCCCGGCTGCCCGAGGCCGATGTGATCGGCGTTGGAGAGGGGCGCAAGCGCAACTCCAGCGGCAGGCGGCGCCGTAGGCGCATGCGCACCGAGGAGGCGACGGCCGGCACCGCCTCGACGAACGGCGCCCGAGCGACCGATACCGGGTCGACCGAGTCGACCAACGAGTCTCCGCCAAAACCGCGCCGGCGGCGTCGTCGGCGGCGTCGGAGCAGGGGCAATTCCTCTACCGAGACCGGCCAGGCGTCGTCGGAGCACAATGGCGGCGACCCGGAGGACGCTGCAGCCTCCGACGGATGAGATCACGGTGAGCAGCGGCCGCGCCGGCGAGGTGGCCGACGATCTCTGGCAGCGAGTCCGCGACCTCGCCGCCCGCATCGATCAACTCGAGAAGCGGGCCTCGGTGGAGGACCTGGGACCGGACGAGCAGGCGCGGCTCGATCGGATGAGGATCCGCGTGGCTCGGGCTGCACGGCGGGCGGAGCTGGCTGATGACGTGGCCGACCAACTCGCCGATCCCTCAGGGAGGCGACCGCTCTGACGCGCGCGCCAAGGCCGGGTGACTCCGCCCCTCACGCCGCCTCGTGCGCCACCCATGATGCGGGCCGCGGCTGCCCGCGCAGCCAGACGTCGACCTGCCGATTGGGCATCTCAACCTCGGCCTGGTCCAGCGGCTTTTTCAACTTGAAACGTAGGATTCGCTCGAACCTCCGTCGCTCTCCGGCGGCAACCCAGACGATGACGCGGATGTCGACCGCATCCTCACCCAGCTCGTAAAAGCCCTGCACCTCGGCGGCGCTCTTGACGCGTCCCTTCCACCCCGGATCGTCGGCGGCATCGGCGAGGACGCTCATCGCACGCTGAAGGTCTTCGCTGGAGGAGACGCCGATCGCGACGGCCACGCGCGAGCGCACCTGACTCTCGTTGGCCACGCGGTTGATCTCGCTGTTCGGCACGTGCCAGACCGTTCCGGTCGCATCCCTGATTACGGCGGTGCGGAGCGTGACGCGCTCGACAGTTCCATTGACGGCGCGACGTCGATTCGGTCACCCTTGCCGAACTGGTCCTCGGCGAGCATGAAGATGCCATCGCAGCATGTCCTCGACGACCGACTGAGCCCCGAAGCCGATCGCGAGGCCGAGGATGCCGGCCGAGGCGATGACGGGCACGATGCTGAACCCAAGCGTCTCGATCATCATGATTCCGGCGACCACCCAGATCGCCGCTGTGCTCGCGCTGCGAAGCAGAGGGCCGACCGTCTTTGCGCGCTGCTCGGCTCGATCGGTGTCCTTCACACTCACAACGTGGCCAGGCTGTGAGGTCGCCTCGCCGATCCTGTCCATGATCCGCGGAATGATTCGACGCGCGAGCCGATTCAGTACGACGCCGCGACGACCTTACGCTGCTTGAGACCGGAACTCTCTCACCCCTTCGCCCTGGGCCGCGTGGCAGGCGCCCCTAGCTCGCCCCTGCCCGTGAGCGGGGCCTCGCGCGGCCCGGTGTGCGACCAACGACTGGGCAAGGCCTCACGGCACGGCCGAACGGCTTCAGTTCGCGCCCGACACACGCCGAAGAAGTAAGAGCGGCACCTTGCGATCGTCCGGCCGTCCCCGTGGTCCCTCCAGCGGGGTCCGCGAGTCGGCTCTTAAGGTCGGGCTAATCGGCCTTTTAACCCACCTTTCACGTGGCCGCGCTACAACTTCACGCCATGACCCCTTCCCTGCCGCCGCTACCGCCACGTCCCGAGCGCGGCAGAGGCCTTCCCCGCCTGGAGTCGCAATCGCGCCCCGCTGAGGGCTTGCGTGGGTTGAGCCAGCCTCCGCCCGCGCGGCAAACGAGCCTTCCGCCGCTGGCGGGGCCCGCGCCCGCGAGGAGCGCCCCGCGTCCGCGCCGGAGCTCCGGCAACGGCCGCCTGGGCCTCGCCGCGCTGATGGTCGTTGGCCTGATCGGCGCCGGAGGCATCGGCGCGCTCGTGGCGACAGTGGTCAACGATGATCCGGCGGCGATCGAGGCGAGCGCCCAGACCTCGCCGACGGCCGGGGCGGGTTCGGCCGACGAGCAGATCGGCCTCTCGAACGCCGTGCGCACTGCGGCGCCGTCGGTGGTGCAGGTCATCTCGGGTGGAAGCTCGGGCAGCGGCGTGATCGTGGAGCCGCGAGGGCTCATCGTCACCAACCAGCACGTGGTCGGCGCCGCGAGCAGAGTGACCGTCGTGACCGCGGACAATCGCCGCATTCCCGCGGCCGTCGAGACCAGCGACGCCCAGCAAGACCTCGCGATCCTGCGGCCAAACGGTGTGGCGGGTCCAGGTGCGCAGGTGGCCGCCGAGCCC